>URFB01000007.1 GCA_900547045.1 uncultured Mollicutes bacterium | reverse complement strand
CAACCATCTTAATTAATTTAACTCTTTCTTCAGCTGTAAAGGTTGGATGCTTCTTAATATTACATGATACTAAAATATGAACTTCATCAAAAATTTGTGAAGCTCTCCTTACAATATCAAAATGTCCGTTTGAAAAGGGATCAAAGGTCCCTGGATAGACTGCACTTGCCATTTTATCACCAAAATTCTTTTAAATTACGTCATTAGTATACATTATTATCTAAATATTTGCAAATGAATTTAATTTATGATATTAAAATTAGTGATTTTATGGTAAAATAAATAACAGTAGGAGGTCTACTATGGTTCTTTATATAATAATTATCATTGCATTAATTACATTATTAGTATTATCAATTTTAGGTCGTATGACTCCTAAAAATTTAAATGAGGCTCAAATAAAATTTTATAAAAAAACAGAGATTATTTGCTTATCAATTTTTATAGGTGCGTTTATCTTTTTTATCATAGGTGAGCTCGTTGAATCACTATATCCTTCCTTTGATATTGTAGGAATTGTTTTGTTAGTGATTTCGTTTGCTTATTATTTTTGGCAAAAATACAATTATAAAAAAATTACGAAGGAGAAATAAAAATGTTAACTACTAAACAAAAATGTCAGCTAAGAAGCTTAGCACAAACAATTAAACCTGTTTTCCAAATTGGGAAGGATGGCATTACTGAAAATATGGCAAGAGATATTCTTGCATATTTAAATAAAAATGAATTAATGAAGATTTCTATTTTACAAAATTGCTCATTAACCGCAGAAGAGGCTACTGAGGAGCTTGAAAATTTAGAAATTACTGTTGTTCAAAAAATTGGTCGCCAGCTAGTTTGCTACAAGCAAAGCGATAATGCTAAAAACCCTATTATATTTGAAAAATAATCGACTTTGTCGATTTTTTTAACTAGAAGGAGACTTTTTTATGAAAAGAATGATTTTAATTGATGGTAATTCCTTAATGTATAGAGCATACTTTGGAATTGCGGATACATCAACCCTAAAGCCTAATTCTAAGGGCGTTTTTACTAATGCAATTATGTCCTTTGCACGTATGATTAATCATATTTTACAGGAGGAATTTGATAATATTTTAGTTGCCTTTGATGCTGGTAAGCATACATTTAGACACGATATTATGACTGATTATAAGGCTGGAAGAGCCCATATGCCTGAGGAAATGCGTATGCAAATTGCGCATATTAAAAACCTACTTGATCTTTTAGGCGTTAAAAGATATGAGGTCGACTTATATGAAGCTGATGATATTATTGGTACAATGGCAAAAAGGGCTGAGGATGATGGATACCATGTCGATGTTTATTCATCTGATAAGGATTTACTTCAATTAATTACAAATAATACGACAGTTCATTTGACTAAAAAGGGTCTTACTGATCTTGAGGATTATACCCCTTCACATTTTGAAGAGGTTTATGGTATAAAGGTTCCTCAATTTATTGACTTAAAGGCTTTAATGGGTGATAAATCCGATAATATTTCAGGAGTACCTGGAATTGGTATTAAAAAAGCGGTTAAGTATTTAACTGAATATGGTAGCGTTGAAGGAATTTTAGATAATATTGAATCCCTAAAGGGTAAGGATAAGGATAGCTTTGCATCTAGCAAGGAGCTTGCTCTTACCTGTAAAAAAATGGTTACGATTTTGCGTGATGCGCCAATTGATGTTACTATTGATGATACCAAGAAGGCATCACCAAATATTGATAAGCTAAGAGAATTTTATGAATATTTAGAGCTTCCTTCTCTTTTAAAGGAGCTTAATAAGCTAAAGCCTCAGGCTGAGGTTTACAATATGTCATATAAGGTTATTGATAATCCTATTGATGTATATGAGGCTTTAGATGATAATTCTAGCTTAATTTTTGAATCATCAGAATATAATTATCACCGTGCTGATTTATTATACATTGGTATTAAAAATAAGAAGGGTAACTTTATAATACTACCTGAATTAATGTATCAATCAATTGACCTCCAGCTTTTTATGGCTGATAAAGGAAATCATAAGGCTATTTATGATTATAAAAGAGCCTATGTTTTACTTAAAAAGATGGGCTTTGAGCTTAATGGTGTTGATTTTGATATGCTACTTGGTGCCTATGTTTTAAATCCATCAATTACCAAAAATGAATTTAAAATGGTAGCCTCATCATTTAACTATTATAAGCTAAAATTTGATGAAGAGGTTTATGGTAAGGGTGCAAAACGTGTTATTCCTGCTCCTAAGGTCTTGATGGAGCATGTTATTTCTAAGGTTGAATGCTTATATTTAATTAAAAATCAAATTATTGATGAGCTTATTGCTAATGATCAATATGAGCTTCTAAGCCAAATTGAAATTCCTCTTTCTCGTGTTTTAGGAAAAATGGAATTTGAAGGAATAAAGGTTGACCTAGATGAGCTTCAAAGACAAAAAAAGGATTTAGAGGAAAGAATTTCCTTTATTGAATCAGAAATTTATCGCCTTGCCGGTGAGAATTTCAATATTGCATCACCAAAACAGCTTGGTGTTGTCCTTTTTGAGCATTTAGGTCTACCTTACTCAAAGAAGACTAAAACAGGATATTCAACTGAACAATCGACACTTGAGGAGGTTAAGCACCTTCATCCAGTTGTTGAATATATTCTAAATTACCGTATGCTTACTAAGCTATATCAAACATATATTGTAGGCTTAAATGAACAAATTTTTGCCGATCATAAGTGTCATACTATTTATGAGCAGGCCCTAACTCAAACAGGACGCTTATCATCAATTGAGCCTAATCTTCAAAATATTCCTATTAGGACAGAACAAGGAAGATTAATTAGAAAAATGTTTATTCCAACAAATAAGGATAACAGCTTCTTTTCAGCCGATTATTCGCAAATTGAGCTTCGTGTTCTTGCTCATTTAGCTAATGTACCAAAGCTAATTGATTCCTTCAATGCGGATTTAGATATTCATAGCCAAACAGCTCGTGAAATCTTTGGCCATGATGATATAACTCCTGAAGAAAGAAGAAAGGCTAAGGCAGTTAATTTCGGTATTATTTATGGAATTTCTGCGTATGGACTTGCAACTGATATTGGTATTTCAACTAGCATGGCTTCTGATTATATTAAAAGATATTATGAAATTTATCCTGAAATTAAAGCATTTATGGACCAAACCATTGAATTTTGTAAGGAAAATGGTTATGTAAAAACGATTAAAAATCGTAAACGCTTTATCCCTGATATTAACTCTAAGGTTTATAACCTAAGAGAATTTGCCAAGCGTACGGCGATGAACGCGCCAATTCAGGGTAGTGCAGCTGATATTTTAAAGATTGCGATGATTAATATCGACAATAAGCTTTCAAGCCTAAAGCTTAAGAGTAAAATGATTTTACAAATCCACGACGAATTGCTATTTGAGGTTGAGCATGGTGAGGAGAAGGAGCTTGAGGAGCTTGTAAGAACAGAAATGGAAAATGCTGTAAAGCTTAATGTAAAGCTTTCCGTTTCTCATGATTTTGGTTCAAATTGGTACGAGGTAAAATAATGGATGATTCTATTTTAAGACTAAGAAGAAGTGTAAGAGCCTTCAAAAATGATGATGTAGATAATGAATTAATTAAAAAAATAATTTCTGCTTCATGCCAAAGCCCCTCTGCTCGTAACCAACAGCCTTGGAGCTTTGTTGTGGTAAAGAACAAAAAAATGCTAAATGATTTAGCATCAGTATCTAAATATAGCGCCTTTTTAGCTAATGTACCAGCTCTTATTGCGATTGTAGAAAAAGCCCCATCAAGCCTTCCAACACCTGATATGGCCTCTATTGATTTAAGCTGCTGTGCAAGCTATATCATGCTTGAGGCTACAAGCCTAGGTCTTGGGTCCTGCTTTATGGGAATTTGGCCAAGACGTGATCGAATTGAGGCTTGTAATAAGGCTTTAGCGCTTAAGGATGATTTAAATACATTTGCCCTAATTCCTTTAGGATATCCTTTAGATCAAAATTCTTTTTATGAAAAAAATGATCGCTTTAATGATGATTTAATCAGATGGGAGGAATAATTATGCCTGAATTACCTGAGGTTGAAACCGTAAGAAGAGTCCTTTTAGGCTCACTTAAAGGAAGAAGAATTGTTAAAATTGAATCTGATTATCCCGAAATGGTTGAACAGGATTTTAATCTTTTTAAGGATTCTTTAATAAATGAAGAATTTCTTGATATATCAAGAATGGGAAAATATTTAATTTTTAAGATGACAAATAATTATTTGATTGCTCATTTAAGAATGGAGGGTAAGTTTTTCTATGTAAAAACTAACTCCTTAATGAATAAGCATATTCATATGATTTTTGAGCTTGATAATGGCTATAGCCTTCTTTACCAGGATACGAGAAAATTTGGCCGTATGGTTGTAAAAAAGGAAGAGGAGCTTTATATTACTAAGCCCCTTAATAAGCTTGCTCTAGACGCAAATAATCCTAATTTTTCGAAAGAAGAGCTTTATAATCACCTTAAGAGTCGTAAAATTCCGATTAAGGAAGCTTTATTAAATCAAGAAATTATTGCCGGTCTTGGTAATATTTATGTTGATGAGGTACTTTTCGCTTCTAAAATAAATCCTTTAAGAGAAGCTGCGTCCTTAAGCCTTGATGAATGTGAGGCAATTTTAAAGGAATCAAAGCGTATTCTTGATAAGGCAATTGAATATAAGGGTACAACTATTAGATCATATACCTCAAGCCTAGGCGTTGAGGGTGAGTTTCAAAACTTTTTATGTGTCCATACGAAGAGTATTTGTCCGCTTTGTGGAGCTAATATTGTTAAAACCAAAATTTCAGGAAGAGGTACCTATTACTGTATGAGGTGTCAAAAATAATGCGCTATGTTGTAGGAATTACTGGTTCTATAGCTTGCGGAAAAAGCTTTGTATCTAAAACATTAGAGGATTTAGGCTACAGCGTAGTCGATACTGATAAAATTTCTCATTTATTAACCGCAGATGGGTCCTATGCAAACAAGGAGCTTGCAAGTGATTTTCCAGAGGCTGTTAAGGATGGCAGACTTAACCGGGCCATTTTAGGTCAAATTGTTTTTAATGATAAGACAAGAAGGCTAAGGCTTAATCAAATTCTTCATCCTCTTATTTATAAAATAACGAAGGAAAAAATTGAAGAAAATGATGGTATTATATTTGTTGATGTACCATTAATGTTTGAGGCTCATTTTGATACACTTTGTGATAAAATAATATGTGTTTATACAGATAAGCACACCCAAATAAAGCGTCTAATGGAAAGAGATAGGCTTTCATATGATGATGCACAAAAAAAAATTAATAGTCAAATGTCATTAGAAGAAAAAATGGCAAGGTCTGATTTCTTGCTAAAAAGTGAAGAGGACTTTTTTGATACTAAAAAAAATATCGATAAAATATTAACTTTAATTAAGGAGGAATACAATGCCAAAGCAGTTTGAAACTTCAGAACAAGCTAAGAAGGATTTTTTAAAAACAAGATATTATAAAACTAATATTTTATTAATCATGGAGTACTTAAAAAAATATTTTGAGGATAGTAAAATTAAAATTGTATCATATGATACTAATTATAATGAAATTTCTGTTGAGGCTGAGCTTTATAATATGACTGTGCGCTTTGTCCAGGTAGAGGCTCAGGAGGCGGCTGTTGACGTTTTTGTTGACTCATATTTTCTATTTGATTTTAACAAAACGAAAAAGCTTATCAACGATTTTTATGATATGCTAGGTAAAAAATTTGAGCTAAAGGGACTAGCCTTACATAAGGAGAATTAAAAATGGAAGAGATATCAAACAATTCTAAATTTAATATTTGTGCAAGCTTCAATTTATCATTGGATGATATCAATTGCGTTTCACTTCTATATCAGCCCTTAATTGGACCTGAAGCTTGCGCGCTATATTTAACCCTAAATTCCTTGGTTTTAAGAAGTAATCTTAAATCCCAAGAATTTAACCATATCTTTTTATATGATATGCTAGGTATTGACTGCCAAACCTTCTTAAAAAGAAGGAAAATACTTGAGGCGATTGGTCTTTTAAGTAGCTATTCTAATGGCGATTCATATATTTATTTAATATGTCCTCCGCTTTCACCAAAAAGCTTTATTTCTGATGGTGTTTTAGGCGTTATGCTATGTAGTAAGGTTGGCGAGAATGTCTTCCTAGATTTAAAAAATCGCTTTACCGTTGAAAAAATTGATAAATCCGAATATCAAAATATTAGTGCTGCCTTCGATGACGTTTTCGCTTCGTCAAGCTCAAATGAAAATATTAATATTAAAAATGAATATATAATGGATAATAAGAAAACTCGCAAAATTAATATTCATAATGCAAATTTTGATTTTGATGAGTTCCTATCTAATATTGATATTTCCTTACTTGAGACAGGACTTACTGATGAATTTAAGAAAAGAATTATTGAAACGGCATCAGTTTATAATTTAAATGAAGGCGATATGGCTAATCTTTATGATGAATCATTAAACAGAAGAGGCTATTTTTATCCCGTTTTACTTAAGAAAAAGGCTAAAATATATTATACATTCAAGTATCAGGAAAATTTACCTAAGCTTGAAATAAAGCCCGAAATTAAAAATGATGAATTTATTAATAATCTTGAAAAAATTGATGGTGAGGAATTCTTGGTTTCTATTTTAGGCGACAGCTTTAGAAGAGAAGATGTTATAACCCTAAATGAGCTTTATAATGAGCTTCATCTAAATCCTTCCGTAATCAAAATTATGGTAATGTATGTTATTAAGCTCTTAGTTAAAAAGGTAAGCCCTGATAATCCTTTAAGAATGCCACCGCTTGATTATTTTAAGAAGGTCGCTGATGATTGGATTTTAGAGGGTACAACTGATGTTTATACAGCCTATAATCGTTATGTTTTAGGAATTGATAAACCCCAGAAGAAGACCTATAGAAAAAAGCCTGCTTTAGCTAGAGCTAAGGATAAATACGAAATTGAAAATGATAAGAAGGATGCCATGGAAGGTATGGAGGTGCTATAATGAGAAAGCTTAATTTAAATACTGATTCAAATGAATCTTACCTAAATGAATTAAGAAGAAATAAAAACCTTGAGGGTATCGAGGTTAATATTAATAACTGTAATTTATTAAGTAGATATTTAGACGACCTTGAGCATTGCTCAAAATGCAAGGGCTTAAATGAATGCCCTAATGAGCCTAAGGGTTATAAATCCAAAATTAGCCAAAAGGCGGGGTATACTAATTTATCTAAGATTCCTTGTAGCCTAATGCAGGAAAGCCTTAAAAATCAAGAAATTCAAAGCAAGTTTAGAGCGCTTTTCCTTCCAAGCCAAATAACAGAGGCTAGCTTTGATAATTACAGACTAGACAGTATTGAGCGTCAAAAAATTTATCAATATATGACTAATTTTAGTACATCCTTCAAAAGAGGTACGCTTACTAAGGGGCTATATATTTGCGGTAACTTTCAAATTGGCAAGACATATTCCCTTGCCTGCGGAGCTAATTTATTTGCTAAAGCAGGAATTAATTCCTTATTAATTTATTTTCCCGATTTAGTAAGAGAGCTTAAATCCTTATTAAGCAAGCCTGATGAATTTGAAGATCGAATAAACATGCTAAAGTCTGTCGATGTTTTAATGCTTGATGATATTGGGGCGGAATTACCATCAGCTTGGGTAAGAGATGAAATTTTGTGTCCCATTCTTAATTACCGTTCACAGGAAAAATTACCAGTGTTTTTCTCAACTAATTATACCCTTGATGGCTTAAGGAAATTTTATATGTCAATTGATAGCTCAAGCAATAGCGCTGATAGATTAATTTCAAGAATTAAAACTTTAGCTAGCTTTGTGGAGATTAAATAGATGAATATTGTTTATGGAGGATCATTTAATCCTCCTACTATTGCCCATAAAAAAATTGTTTTGAAGCTGCATGAGCTTTTTAAGCCTCAAAATATTTTAATTGTTCCAACTGGTGATTCATATACCTGGAAGAATATTACGCCCTTTTATCATCGCTTAAATATGACAAGGCTTGCATTTCCTAATGATAAGGTTTTAGATATTGAGCAAAATAAGAAGTATCAGGGTACCATTAATACCCTAAGATATTTATCTAGGCAATATGATGATTTATATTTTACAATGGGAGCTGATAATTTAATTTATATTAAAAAATGGATTAATTATGAGGCTCTTTTAAATGAATTCAATTTCATTATTTTTAAGCGTGATGGAATTGATATTGAAGCCTTTATTACAAATGAGCTTTCGAATTATAAGGATAAATTTACCATTGTTGATTTTAATATGGATATTAGCGCCACTAAATTTAGAAGCACTTATGCAAGTGAGCTTGTAGATCCTTGTGTTCTAGATTATATTAAGACCAATGGTTTATATAAGGAGGATTAGATGCAAGCAAATGGTTTTATAAAGGTGTGTGCAATTACACCAGAAATTTTAGTAGGAAACCATCATTATAATGTTTCTGTAATGCTTGAGCTTTTAAAGGATAATAAAGCCTCATATGCGGTTTTTCCTGAGCTTTCCGTTACTGGCTATACCTGCGGCGATTTTTTTTTTTTTAACATTTTTTCTGTTTTTTTTTTTTTTTATTCAAACGTTTTATTAAATGATGTAAATAAGGAAATTGACCGATTTGTTAAGGAAAATCCCTTTAAGGGCGTTGTTTTAATTGGTGCACCACTTGAAATTGATGGGTCACTTTATAATTGCGCCTTTGTCATTAAGGAGCATCAAATTTTAGGTATTGTACCTAAAAGAAGCCTTCCTAATAGTAAGGAATTTTATGAAAAGCGTTGGTTTAAATCCGCTTTATATAATCATATGGAGGCGGTTTCATTTAATGGTCAATTGATTCCCTTTGGAAATTTAATCTTTGATGATTATCAAAATAACATTCATTTTGGTGTTGAAATTTGTGAGGATATGTGGGCGCCTATTGCACCATCTAATATGCTAAGCTATCATGGTGCTAATTTAATTTTTAATTTATCAGGCTCTAATGAAACCCTTGGTAAATCGCAAATTAGAAGAACAACAGTTCTTGAAAATTCAAGAAGAAACTGTGGTGCCTACGTTTATGCCAGTGCTGGTGTAAACGAATCAACCTCAGAAACCGTATATTCAGGTCATAATATTATCGCAAGCTGTGGTGTTTTAATTAAGGAAACTGAAAACTTTAATGAAAAATCAGAAATAATTTATGCCGATATTGATATGGATATGATTAATTTTAAGCGTAGATTAAATACAAATTTTCATGATTTAATTGAATTTAATATTAATTATAAGCATGTAAGCTTCCATATTGAAAGTGATTTAAAATATGAATTTGAAAAGAAAATTGATGAAACGCCATTTATTCCTAAGGGAAGTGAAGAAGAGATTCTTGATGCCTTCTTTAAGGTCGCATCCGTTCAGGAATATGCACTTTTAAAACGTATGAAGCATACTAATGCTAAAAAGATTGTCATTGGTATTAGTGGTGGTCTTGATTCAACCCTAGCTCTTTTAATTGCGGTTGAAGCCTTAAAGCATTTAAATCGACCTCTTACGGATATTGTAGCAGTTACAATGCCAGGCTTTGCCACAACTAATCGTACAAAGGATAATGCGACTAAGATGATGGAGGCCTTAGGGGTTACAATGCTTGAAAAGCCAATAAATGAAGAGTGTGAGATTCATTTTAAAACAATTGGTCAGGACCCAAGTGTTCACGATGTAACCTATGAAAATACTCAGGCTCGTATTCGAACCCTAATTTTAATGAATTTGGCTAATAAGCTAAATGGTATTGTTCTTGGTACAGGAGATCTTTCTGAGCTAGCTCTTGGCTGGTGTACCTACAATGGAGACCAAATGAGCATGTATGGAATTAACGCTGGAGTTCCTAAAACCCTAGTTCGTTTTATGATTAAGTATTATGCTCTAACTAAGCATAGTGCTATTAAGGATATTTTATTTGATATTATTGATACCCCAATTTCTCCTGAGCTTTCTGATAAGGGTCAAAAAACAGAGGATTTCATTGGTAAATATGAGGTTAATGATTATATTTTATATCGCTTTCTTGCCTGTGGTGATGATGAAAAGAGAATTTCCTATTTAGTTTCTAAGGCCTTTAATTATACTGATGAAGAGGCTCTTAATGCGACTAATAATTTCTTTAAGCGCTTTTATATGTCACAATTTAAGCGTCAGGCGCTTCCAGATGGTCCTAAGGTATTAGATATTTCCCTTTCACCTCGCTCTGACTGGCGTATGCCTTCGGATATTAAGAGGTAGCTATGCAGGAAATCGAAGGAATATGTAAGGCTATCATTTTTGAATCAGCTACATCTAGCTATAAGGTTATAAAATGCCTTATTAAAAATCAAGAGGTGATTTTAGTTGGTAACCTTCCTTTAATTGAGCTCGAGGGTAAATATCGCTTTAGTGGAGATTACGTTTTTAATGAAAAATATGGAAATCAATTTAAGATAGAATCCTATAGTGTGGTTGCACATGATTCAGAAAGTGGCTTAATTGATTATCTTGCAAGTGATAAATTTAAAGGGATTGGAAGGTCAACTGCGACTAAAATCGTTGAGGCCTTAGGTCTTGAGGCCTTAGATAAAATTAAGCAAGACCCAAATTGCTTGGCAGGAATTAAAATTAGCAAGGCTTTAAGGGAAAATTTAGCCTCTGAGCTTAAAAAAAGTGAAGAGCAGGAAGCAAACTTCATTAAGCTTTATTCATTTGGCTTAAGCCAAAATATGGCTAAAAGAATTTATGATTTATATCAGGATACAAGTGTTAGTAAAATCGAAGAAAATCCCTATATTTTAATTAAGGATGTCCAAGGCTTTGGCTTTTATAAATGTGATCTTTTAGCTAAAAATATTGGCTTTTCCCTTCATAGCCCCCTAAGGCTTACGGAGGCTATGATTTTTACTATTTCTGAGGCCTGTAACCAATATGGCTTTACCTATATTACTAAAAATCAATTAATCACCTCAACTCTAAGCCTTTTAAATAAAAAGGAAAGTGAGCAAATAGAAGAAGCCGAGCTAATTGAGGCTTTGAAGAATCTTGTCGATTCTAATCGTTTAGTATGTGTAAACGATAGGTTTTATCCTAAATATTTATATGATGCAGAAAAAAATACGCGTGAAAGACTCATGCAAATTAGGGATTTTTCCCTTAAGCTTCCTTCTAAGGAGGATGCTCTTAAGGCTATTAGTATTGCCGAAAAAAAGCTTGGCTTTGATTTGATGTTCCTTCAAAGAGATGCCGTTTTAAAATCCGTAACATCTAAAATTTCTATCATTACCGGTGGACCAGGTACCGGCAAAACGACAATTATTAAGGCCTTGTTAATGACTGAGGCCTTCTTAAGAAAGCTAAATCCCGAAGATGATAGCTTTAGAAGAAAGGTCCTATTACTATCACCTACTGGTAAAGCCTCTAAGCGTTTAGCCTTATCAGCTGATATGCCTGCTCAAACTATTCATCACGCCTTAGGCTATAGTGCAGATGGTTCGTTTTTAAAATCGAAGCTTGATCAGCTTGATGAGGAGCTTATTGTTGTAGATGAGTCATCAATGCTTGATATTAATTTAATAAGCCATTTACTTGATGCCCTTAAGGATAAGGCTAAGCTTATTTTTGTTGGGGATGCCAATCAGCTTCCAAGCGTTGGACCAGGTAATGTTTTAAGTGAAATGATATCCTCAAATTTATTTATTACAACTACCCTAAAGGAAATTATGCGTCAAAAGGGAGACTCTAATATTATTAAGCTATCGCAAATGATTTTAAATAAAAATCTTGATTTTAAGATCTTTAATGAGCATAAGGAGGTCTTTTTCTATAACGCAGATGGCCAAACTGTTCTTAAAAATATTGAGGATTTATTAAGGCTATATCAAAAAAAAGGCGGAAATTTTGTTAAGGATATCCAAATTCTAGCTCCTATGTATAGTGGTGTTTGTGGAATTGATAAAATTAATGAAATGGTTCAGGAAAAATTTAATCCTAGCACTAATATGATTGTTGATAATGGTCGTGTTTTTAAGGAAAATGATAAGGTCCTAATGCTTCAAAATGATCCTGTGCTTGGGGTTATGAATGGCGACGATGGTATTATAGTGTCTATTGAGCATTTAGATAAAAAGGAGTATATTCATATTAATTTTGGAGAAAAAATTGTAAGGCTTGAGGCTAAGGATTTAGATAAAATAACACTTGGCTATGCGATTAGTATTCATAAATCCCAGGGCTCTGAGTATAAAAATGTTATTTTACCAATTGTACCATCATTCCAAATTATGCTTAAGCCAAATTTAATCTATACAGCTGTAACACGTGCTAAGGGAAAGCTTATTATTTTAGGAAATAGCCAAACGCTAATTAATGCCTTATATCAAAAAAATGATATTCGACAAACGAGTCTTTTCCAGGAAGAAAAGAAGAGCTCTAAAATTATTTATATTAATGATCCTTCAATTCCTTTTGATACGCTTGGTGAACAAAATATGGAAAATGTTTCACCGTATGATTTTATGTAAATTGTAAATAATAGTATTGGTGATATATTGAAGCCAATATTTTATATGATGCTTGGTGCGTTAATTCCGGTTTGTGCCTATGAAATGTCTAAGAAAAAATGCTTTGAGGATATGAAGATGAAGGCCTCAAAATTTATTAGCGATATGACACAAAAATGTGGATGTCAAAAAAATACAAACACACCAAATTCAAATGAAGCCCAGTAATGGGCTTTTTTTAATATTTTCAAAATAAAGATTTTATTTTATCTAAAAAATTGATATAATAAAACAAGTAGGATGTGGTATTTTGAAGCAGTATATTGACTTATGTAATTATATTTTAAATAACGGAGTAAAAAAAGAAGATCGTACTGGTACAGGTACGATTTCAGTATTTGGCTACCAAATGCGTTTTAATTTAAAAGAGGGCTTTCCTCTTTTAACCACTAAAAAGGTTCATCTTAAGAGTATTATTCATGAACTTTTATGGTTTATTAGTGGTTCAACTAATATTAAATATTTAGTTGATAATGATGTAAGAATTTGGAATGATTGGCCATATGATTTATATAAAAAGAGTCCTGACTATCATGGTGAGAGCATTGAAGAATTCGCAGCTAAAATTAAAGAAAGCGATGAATTTGCTCAAAAATATGGCAATTTAGGTCCCGTTTATGGTAAGCAATGGCGTGATTTTAATGGAGTTGATCAGCTTAGTAATTTAATTGAGCAAATCAAGAAAAATCCTAATAGTCGCCGTTTAATTATTAGTGCCTGGAATCCAGCTGAGGTAGATCAAATGGCCCTACCTCCATGCCATTCATTTATGCAATTTTACGTAGCTGAGGGTAAGCTTTCATGCCAGCTATATCAAAGAAGTGCCGATGTTTTCCTTGGTGTTCCCTTTAATATTGCCTCATATGCCCTATTTACAATGATGATTGCCCAGGTATGTGACCTAGAGCCTGGAGATTTTGTTCATACCTTAGGTGATGCACATATCTATTTAAATCATTTAGAGCAGATTAATAAGCAAATTAAAAGAAGCTTAAGACCGCTTCCTAAGATGCAAATTAATCCTAATGTTAAATCTATTTTCGATTTTAAATATGAGGACTTTACTCTTTTAGATTATAATCCTCATAGTGGAATTAAGGGAAAGGTTGCCGTATAATATGATTTCAATGATTTGGGCTATGGATGAATCTAATTTAATTGGCAAGGACAATAAAATGCCTTGGCATATTAAAGAGGATTTAATATACTATAAAAATACAACTAAAAGCCATAATGTTCTTATGGGCTATAATAACTATATTTCAATGTGTGGCTATTATAAGGATAAGCCTTTTCCTTATCTTCATACCTATGTATTAACTCACAGGCAAATTGAGGATTCTAGGATTACTACAATAAATTCATTTGAGGAAGCTTTAAAAATTTCAGATTTATTTGTTGTAGGAGGAGCAAATGTTTATAAGCAATTTTTCCCTTATGCTGATACGCTTTATATTTCATATATAAAGGGTGTTCATGAGGGAGATACCTATATTGATTTTCTAGATTTAAGTCAATTTGAGCTTGAACATATTAAAGAAACTGAACTTGTTAAGTATACCATTTATAAAAGAAAGAAGTAATAATTATGTTATGTTGGATGATTATCATCTTATTTGGCTTAGGGTATGCCTATTTATTTACCTTTATAAGCGATAAGCTATATTTTTTGCCATTATATCTTGTCGGAGGCTTTTTAATTTCGGCTATTTTATTTGCCATTTTTATTTTAATTTTCATTTGGACAGCCCCTTTTTCGAAACAAAACAACAGGCTAAAGCATAAAATTATTTATCCGATTGTTAAATGTGTTCATACTATTTTAAAAATTAAAATAGAAGTAATTGGAAAAGAGAATATTCCAAGCTCTACCTTTGTTGTGTTTGGAAATCACAAATCAATGCTCGATGTAACCATTTTATATCAGGCATATCATACAATTTTAAGTGCGATTGCCAAAAGTGATTTAGTTAATGTTCCTTTCCTATCAAGATTAATGAAGGGGCTTGGAGTTGTACCACTAGACCGTAATAATGACCGTGAGGGGGTTAAAAATCTACTTGAGGCGATTAAGCGCGTTAAGGCGGGTAATAATTATTTAATCTTCCCTGAAGGTGGGGTTAAATCACGTGAGACTGAGCATATGGTAGCTCTTCGTGCTGGTGCCTATAAGCTAGCAACTAAGCCAAAGGCTGTTATTTCACCAGTTTCTATTATTGGCTCTAGCCTTTTAGCTAAAAATTGTCCTAAAAAGGGAACTAAAATTACCGTTATCATTCACAAGCCTATTATTCCTGAGGAGTATGAGGGGCTTAGTACTAATGAACTAGGAAGAAGAGTTGCGAATATTGTCAATACTGGTATTGATTTAGAAAAGCCAAATTCTCTTCCTTTAAATGAAATTAGTCCTATTTATTTAGGTGATGAAAATGATTAAGGAATATAAGGGCGCTTTATTATGTGCTTGTAGTATTTTAGTTAATTTAATCTCAGGCTTTTTAATTATTATTGGTGCCTATAGCTTAAATAAGGTGCTTGTCTATATTGCCCTTATTATTTTATTTATAGGAATGCTTTCGATGCTTTATGGTCTTTATTTGATTTATAAAAAATATAAGGAATCTAAAAAATGAAATTTAAGCGTATTTATTTAGAATTATCAAATTATTGTAATTTAGATTGTCTCTTTTGTACACCTTCTAATAAAAATACAAGAATGATTGATTTAAACCTTGCTAAAAAGGTGATTGATGAGGCCTCAAGCCTCACAAATGAAATGTGCTTTCATGTTTTAGGTGAGCCCTTAGTTTATCCGCATTTTTTTGAGCTTGTAGAGTATCTAAATTCTAAAGGAATGAATTTAATGCTATCAACGAACACAAGATTAATTGAGAAGAATAAGGATAAGCTTTTAAAGGCTAATATTAAAACCTGGAATTTATCCTTGCATTCTATTTACTCGATGGAAAATAAAGAAAATTATATTCTTAAGCTTCTTGAGTTCATTGATTTATATCAGGAAAATCACGAGGCGGTTTTTCATTTAAGGCTATGGGCTGATTCTAATCAAATTATTAAAAAATCAAATGATGAAATTAAGAAAAATATTTTCCAATATTATCGCTATATGGGGCCCGATCTTAAAAGAATTCGCTTTAAGGAAAGAATTATTTTATCCTATGAAGAGGAATTTACCTGGCCTAGCCTAGACCTTGATTATAACCATGATGGTTACTGCCTTGGTGGTAAAACCCATATTGCTATTTTAGCAGATGGAAGAGTGGTTATGTGCTGTCTAGATGCAAATGGCGATACTCTAATTGGCAATGTTAAGGAAAAATCCTTAGAGGAAATAATTAATGATAAACCATATCTTTTAGCTCGTAAGCTATTTAGTGATAATAAATGCTATTTCAAGCTATGTAAGCATTGCTCATATAAAGATAGGAGGTAGCTATGAGAACACATGACATTATTCTTTTAGCCCTAGGACTAACAATTGTTATAATTATAATTGTAGTTATAATGATTGTAATTGCACATAAAAATGCGATGAACAAGCTTCATGAAAATATCTTAAAGCTATTGTCAGACTTAATATCTGATCAAGAGGCTAAGGTTGAGAAAACAAGCCTTCATGGCTTTCAGTATAAAATTATTGAAAAGAATCGTATTACCTATGTTTGT
>URFB01000006.1 GCA_900547045.1 uncultured Mollicutes bacterium | reverse complement strand
TTTTAAGCATTATTATAAATTAAGCCTATTTATTTTAATTATGAAAGGGCTTTTTTAAACTCTAAAATTAATTTTTCTTGATATTCTTTATCATATTTATCCTGAAGGAAAAGTGGAAATGCTTCATTAATTAATCTATTCCAGGAATCATTTTCATGATAAGGAATAAATGGAAAAAAGAGAATATTATTTCTTCTTGAGGCTAAAAAATCACCCATTGAGTCACCTAGCATTAAAACATGATCATTTTTATATCCTAAGCTAAGGGCAAATTCAATAATTTTTTCTTTAGTACCATCCTTTTGACAACCAATAGCCTTAAACAGATAATCAATTTTAGCACTTTTCCATTCAGCTAAAATCGCCTTCTCATTAGCACTTGAAACTCCTAAAAGATCAACCCTTTCGCTTAATATTTCAAGTGACCTACGAGCATTTTTAAAAGGCTTGGCAAGGGGAAGCCTTTCAATTGCCAGGTTTACATCCTCGCCCCATTTTAAAGCTTTAGCAAGACAATCATAATTTCCTCGCCTTTCAATTTCATTTTTAAGTGATGGAACTGATAGACTTTGGGTATTTATAACCCAATTATGATATATATCATATCCCTCAAAGCTATAGTCTAGGGAGCCTGCATAAGCTAAAATTGAGTCAAGGGCGATAAAGCGATTAAGGCCTCTTGTTTCCTTATAAAGATTAAGCTCATACCATTTTTTTAAAATTTGATTTTTATCATTTTCAAGACCAAAGACACTAATAAGCTTAGGCGCTAAGGCCTTAGTATGCTTTATAACCATTGAATCCATAACCGTTCCATCACTATCAACACAAATCAAATAATCCTTTTCCTTCTCAAAAGTAATCATAATTATCCCACCTTAAGCTATTTTATTTTTCTTCGAGTCCCTAATAAGCATTATAATAACGCTAATAATAATTGAGCTAACTAATATTATTTGTCTTAAAATAGAGAAGGGAAGCCCACAAATAATAAATAGGGCTAGTGCTCCACTTTCCTGAATTAGGTTTCCAAGCTTTACAATATAATAATTTTTATTATTTTGAAGAAGAGTTAAAATCGTTGCCGTTACAGGGGTAAAATAGCTTGTAATTTGTCCAAAGCCGTGAGTTAAAATCATATAAGCAATTTGTCCTATCCATAAAACCGCAAGTAAGCCCCATACAGCACCCTTTGTAAGCTCACCATAACCCTTTTTTATACGAATATACATCCATAAATTTCTAATTAAGGATATTAGGCAAACCATAAAATTGGCCATTGATGTTATTGATGTCGTAGCTTCAATTAAAAATAAGATCATAGAAATTCCTGCAAGAAGACAATAGTTCTTCTTATTGCATTGAAACGATATTAAGATAATAATAAAGGCCACAAGACCAGATATTTGACCAATCCAACCCCAGGTATTTAAGCCCTCAAACATTTGCTTAATTGATTCAATAAGACTATTCATATACCGTTATCTCCTTTAGGGCTTTTTCATAATCAGATAAATTATCCCTTGTAATTTTCATTAAAGGATTATAGGAAAGCGTTCTAATTGTCTCCGTTAAAAATTCCTTAGATGCTTCAAGACGTCTGTAGCATTCTGGTAAATACTGCTTTAAAATTGCATATGCTTTTTTATCCCTAACAATATCAACAAGGGCTGTGTCAATACTATATTTATAAATTAGGCTCGAAGGAAGCTCTAGCTCAAAATGATGAGTTCCTGCATTAAGCTCATAATTATTATCAAATAGTGTAAGACAAGCTGAGCATGATTGAGGAATTTCACAATCAAAATGTAGCTTAAATTTACCAATTTCAAATGATACTTTATAAAGGCCAGAGGCTGACTCGTAAGAAAAATTCATCTTTTTAAGCCTATAATTAAATTTAGGCTTAATGCTTACCCTTCTAAAGCCAGGCTCTTCTGGCTTTAATCCTGCAATATTAGCATAGATTCCTTCTACTACGGCCCCAAAGGCGTAGTGGTTAAAGGAATTCATATCAATACCTGATATTTTACCATTAGGGAGTAAGGCATCCCATCTTTCCCAAATTGTTGTAGCACCCATATTAACCTCATATAGCCAGCCAGGATATTCCTCATTATAAAGAATACGATAAGCCTCGTCTAAAAGATTATTTTCAAGTAGTGTAGGTATTAAAAGGGGTGTACCAGTAAAGCCCGTTTTTAGCTTATAATAATCATTTGCTAAACGCTTCTTTAGCTGATTTATAAGAACATTTTTATCCCTATAAACATTAAAATGAAGGGCTAAAATATAAGCGGTTTGAGTATCTAAGGCAAGCCTTCCGCTTTTAGTATAAAATTCATCTAAAATAGCTTCATATGTTTTACTTACACGACTTGCATAATATTCGAAGCTTAAGCCAAGCTTCTTAGACACAGCTTCCATAGTTTTTAGTGCATTATAATAATAAATTGACATAATAAAGCCTAAATCTGTTTTACCAGCTCTTGCGCCCTTACATACGCCATCTAGAGCTAGCCAATCTCCGAAGCAAAATCCTCTTAAGATTAGACCCTTATTTCCTTCATTCTCATCCTTTTTAATTAAGGATTCCGTATAATCCTTCATCATAGGATAATGTTTCTTAAGCATTTCAATATCAGCGTAAAACATATACATATTCCAAGGTATAATAATCGCAGCGTCTGACCAAACCGCTCCACCTGTACCAGTTTTCTTCTTTAAGGATGGAGCATACATTGGAATATCTCCATTAAAGTAATTAAGCTGCTCAAGCCTTAAATCATATAAAAACTTATCATAAAAGCTTGCACAATCCATCTGATACATGGCACTTCTTGAAAATACCTGGGTATCTCCTGTCCAGCCCAAGCGCTCATCACGCTGAGGACAATCAGTTGGTACATCTAAGAAATTTCCCTTTTGACCCCATAAAGCATTTTGCATCAAACGGTTAATTTTAGGGCTATCCGTTTTGCACTCTAGGCTAGTTCTAAGATCAGTATAAAGAACAATGCCCTTAAAGTCATTCACATCTATTTCATCTATGCCCTCTACCTTAGCATATCTAAAGCCATAGTAGCTGAATCGTGGAAAATATTCTTCCTTTTTACCATCAGCGATAATTTCATAAACTGGATTCGCACTTCTGTAGTTATCATTAAAGAATTCGCCATCCTGAAGTACCTCACCAAATGTTAGCCTTATCCTTTGACCCTTTGCTAGCATCTTCTTAATCTTTACAAAGCCTACCATGTTTTGTCCAAAATCAAGCAGCATATTACCAGATTTAGTAATAATTAGCTTAGGACTAATTTCTTCCTTTTTTACAATAGGATTTGTAAAATCAGCTTGAAGATTAAAGTTTGTCTTAACCATTTTTACCTTAAGGTCCTTCTTTAGCTTTTTGGTATAATCTTCATATTCACCATCATAAATACCAGCTTTGATAATATATGATTCCTGACATTTAAATTTATCATCACTTAAAATGATATCCTCTGATCCATCATCATATTTAATAATAAGCTTTAAAGCTAAAAGATATTTATCTCCCCAAATAGCTTCTAAATTACCTGGACCAAAGCGTCCCTTATACCAGCCATCAGCCATTTGAACCGAAATTAAATTATCGTTTACTAAAAGCTTTGATACATCATAGCTTTGATATCTTAAATAAAAATCATAATCATTAAAGCCTGGAGTAAGATATCCATCTCCAAGCTTAGAATCATTAATTGAGCATTCATAAAGACCTAAGCCAGTTATTGCAAGCGTAGCTTCTTTTATTTTTAAAGCTTTAAGCGAAAAATGGTAGTAAAAGATAGGATTTAAAGCATTATCAACACTTATAAAATTATTTTCAAGCAAGGGTGCAGTTTTAAAGAAAAAACTATTTTCCTTATCTATTATTATTTTATATTTTGCATCATATTCTAAATTATTTAATTTAAAGCCATAGGCTTCTTCCTTACTAATCATTTTGGATAGGATGATCTTATCATATTTATAAAGCTCAACTAAGAAAGGACCATTAGTATCCGAGCTGAAGGAATAAATATTATCTATTGGCTGAAATTTTTGATAATCAAGATGATTAATTTTAAAATTTGTTATCATTTATAGCTCCATTTCAATCAAGTATGTATCATTAATTCCCATATCAAGCTTAAATGTAGTTTGATTGTTTTTATATTTGAAATCTAATTTTTTTATTTGAGGGGTTGATTCCGCCTTAATTTTTCTAATATCTTCCTTAGTTAAATATTTAGGATTATTCATTTTTTCATAGATTGCTAAAGGATTAGCACTATTTTCATCAATTCCTACAATACTAGCGGCTTTAACCTTAATGCTTAGGCTAATTTCAAGATGAGTCTTAGGAAGGTCAAATAAATTTTTCATTGCTTGACGAGTAATTAAAATTTGCACCTTGTTATCCTTTTTGAAGGCTCCAAGATAAATATCACCATATTTATCATTTACAAGATAGCGCTCATCCCCCAGGCTTGATAAGAATTTTATTGCATAATAGGAAGGCTTGGCAATTCCATGTCTTGTTAAAAGACCAAAGCCACCATGAAATTCCTCTAGGAAGGGATGGAGCTCTTCAAAAATATCGGAAAAGCACCAAACGGAAGATCCTGTTACATTCTCATCAATTTTAAGCGATGTCATCGTTAAGAAGGCTGATACCTTTCTTGTATCATTAGTACTAGCTGAAAATGTTGCGTTTTCATTCCACTCTGTATAATAAAGAGGTAAATTGCCTATGACATTCTTGATTTGAGATGAATTAATAATAATCGAATCATTTCTAATATCCTTTATTTCACTCTTATCAATAAAGATATTTCTTATTCCAGATAAAATGGAACCAGATGGCACATCTCGAAGTAAATTAGGGTTACTAAAAGGGCTTCCATGTGCCTGGGCTTTATCCTCTAGATTATTACCATCGATATTAGCGATAGGATCACCTGCATATTGATGGGTTGATATAAAATCTAATGGTAAATTATTTTCCTTAACAAAGGCTAAAAATTCATTAATCCATTTAGAGCCAGAGGTTGATGGTCCTCCTACCTTAATTAAAGGGTCAACAGATTTAATCGCTTTAGCAGTAATTTCATACAAATGAAAATAATCAGCCTGTGAGCCACCAAAGAATACAATTAAGTCCGGCTCATTCCAAACCTCAAATAACCAGCCCTCAACCTTTTCTTTACCATAGCGGTTAATCAAATATTTAACAAAATTAGCAATAAAATCAAACCATTCCTTGTCATTCCTTGGCATTGATACACAAGCATCATAATAAAGCATTAGCTTTTGTTTCTTGTTAAGGGCAAAATGGCTTGGCATAAAGCTTAGCTCAACAATAGGCTCCATTCCACATGCCAAAATATTGTCATAGACCTCACCAATCATATCATAATTAATATCTAAAAAGCGATCAGCACCAGGAACTGGCACAATATCGAATAGCTTTCTTACAACATTCATATCATCACAAAAAATACCATGAAATCTTACTCTTTTGATTCCTAAAGTATCATGAATATATTTTAATTGCTCAAGGTAATCCCTTCTTAATGCTAGTGAGGCATGTCCTGATCCTACACCAAATAAATAATGCTTATTAAATTTTCTTGTTTGATTTAATTGAAGCTCGATTTTCATTCCCTTTCACCTCTACTTTGTAATTTAATACAGTAATTTAAAAGCTCAGAAAAGCTACATCCCTTATCGATCATTTCCTTAGCCTTATCAAGATTATCTCCTCTTACCCAAGCTGATATCTTTGATAGCATCATAGGCTTGGTAAATCTTTCATCATATTGAAAAGGCACAATATCGGCTGTACGCTCAAGCCATTTTAAAAGATCATGCTCCTTCTTTTGAATTTCATCCTTATATTGCGGATTATTAATTTGATTAATTAATTCATTAGGATCAGACCTTAAATCATAGAATTCATCCTGACCTAGGGTACGTGAAATATATTTATAATTATAATCTCTAATCATAATGCCCTTAGCATGAGCTAAATCATCCCTTTGAGCATTTTGTCTTGGATAATAATCGTTAGCTAAATCGGGTCCATTAGGTCCTTTTGTGTGATATTCATCACAATGAATCTCACCAGGCTCACGTCCACCCTCTGAGCAAACAAAGCCTCTATTAGGAAGTGCCCTATCCTTAAGATTATTTACAAGGCTTCTTCCAAAATGTGTATGGCTTGATTTAATACCTGCCATATCTATGACGGTAGCGTAAAAATCAACTAGCTCCGTTAAACAAGAATTAACTCCAGGATCAAGCGCATATGAAGCAGGTGGCTTAATTAAAAATGGTACTCTTGTAAGACAATCCTCAAAGGTATTTTGAGCCTTTTCAACTAAGGAATAATCACCCGTAAAATCACCATGGTCAGATAAAAAGAAGATTGCTGTATCATCATAGATACCCTTTTCCTTAAGAGCCTTAATAAGCTTACCAAAGCTTTCATCTACCTTCATACACATCGCAAGATATGTAGCTCTAATTTCGTTCCAATCATCCTCAGTTAATTCTTCATTATGCATTCTGCGGTGAATTTCTTGCATAATAGCTGATTTGTCCTTAGTGAAGCTATAATCAATTCGCTTCTTAAGCTTTTGGCGGTCAATGGCACTAAAATAGGGCTCCTCAGCCTGATAAGGTACATGCGGATAATTAAGACCTAAAAAGATACAAAGAGGTCTGTCATCCTTAGGATTTTGAATTAGATTTATCGCCGCGTCAACCGCCTGATCATCAGCTGTATAATTTTTACCATTTTCATCAAGACCAAGCTTACCCTTAAAATGGGAATAGAAAAATTTACTGTTTAAAGCTCCCTTATAATTATGTAAGGGTCCTGGTGTTTTTAGAGGCTTAGCAATAAAAATTTCATCTGCCTGAGCTTCCGTCCAGCCCTCAATTTGACCAGCAGTTAGGTCATTACGGTCATTCATCCATACGTAGTAGCCACTATCCTTAAGCTCCTTAAGGAGTGAATCCTCACCAGGATGAAGTAAGTAAGACATTGTACGATGTCCTCTTACATGTGGATATAAGCCTGTAAAAAAGCTACAGCGTGATGGTACACAAACCGGATTTTGACAATAAGCATTAGAAAATGATTGTCCATCAGCTTCAATTAGCCTATCAAGATTAGGAGTAATAGAAGCTTCATTACCTAAATGATGAAGGGCATCTGCGCGCATTTCATCGGGATTAAAAATTATAATATGAGGTCTTTTAGACATAATATCACTCCTTATAAATTAGTCTTAGCTTAGAATAGAAATCATTTAATATTAAATTAGTATCAAGTGATTTATAAACTCTTATTTTTTTGCTCGTGCTTGATTTTAAATATAAGTCTTCATCCGAAATAGCTGGTGATCTTATGATTGTAAAATTATCACGATATTGATTCATTAAAATCGGTCCTATTGCCGCATTGTCCCCAAGCGTCCAGTTTTCTCCTGCTCTTAATTTAAAATTTGGATTAAATTCGCGTAGGTTACACTCAACAAGCTCTTCAAATAGATATTTTCCGATTTCTCCTGCTGGATAAACATTTTCCCTAAGGCTTGCAAGGCTTACCTCCATGCTCGCATAAACATCCTGAGGTATTTGCCAAATTTCTACATTCGATTCAAAAATAATTCTTGAGGCTTTAAGGTCCTGCATTAAATTAAATTCAGCTCTACCTAATGGATATGGACCCCCACCATTAAAAATTATTGTTAGATTAGAGGTGATACTAGGGTCTAGTATCAAAGCCGAGGCTACATTTGTTAAAGCACCTAGGCAAACAACATATAAGTGCCCATTTTTAGCCTCTTCAATTATTTTTAAGGATACAGCATTTTCTTCAACATTAGCTTCATTAAGAGGCATCCTAGCTCCCTTATAGGCCTTAACATCATCAATTTTAGCAAGACCTAAAAGCTTTTCAATTTCCTGATAGGAATCCTCCATAGAATGGCCCGTTTTAGCCTTTTTTTCAAAATGAGCCGCGCCAATTCCTAAAATATCCACCATTGGTGTTAATAAAAAATGTATAATCGCATATTGATCATCCGCTTCATTTTTAGCATCAGTATCAAGAAAAAGACGTATTTTAGCTAACGCTGGTATCTCATAGCCTAAGCCATTTAATAGCTCTGTTCTTTTCATTTTCTTCTCCTTTTTAAAAAAAGAGCGAAATCGCTCCTTTAGTTATTATATTTACTTTAATAATATTTAGAAAGAAGCGCTTCTTAATATTATTTTAATTTTATAATCTTGTATCCCATCTATCACAAAATACGTTATCCTGAGCCTTACCCTTAAACTCGCTTTTACCCATCATTTTTTCAATCGCGATACGAATATGATCACGTGATGGAGAGTAAGCATTAATCATCGTATGAACCTGAGGAATATCAATTAAATGATTAGTGTAATTTAAGCTCATTGCAATAGTTGGAATTTCTTCATTATACCAAGGAAGCTCACGAGAGTGGTTACAGCTCCATCTTACTCTTACCCAGTTTTCCTGAGCGTAGCCCTTAACATTAATAACAATTAGGGCAAAATCATGGCTTTGCTTAAACCCTTCAGTACATCCCTTATCCATCATTTTAAGATTATTCATAAAGCTTGGTCCGTTTTCAACCTCAAGATCATAGAAGGATGGACATACATCAACCTCAAAGCCGGCATTTTCAAGCTCTTCAATTAAAAGCTTCTTAGTTGGGTCACCATTATAGGCCTTAGAAATAGGGCTTGAGCCAACATAAACAAGATAGCAACGCTTTTTATCCTTAGGAATTGGTAAATAGCCTCTTGTATCCTTAACAAGGGTAATACATTCCTTAGCAGCCTCTATTGAATAATTTTTATGCTCAGTAGATCCGATAACACTTAGGCCAGCATGAGATGGAATTCTTACATCCTCATCATATAGATGAAGATGTGCCTTAAGAGCAAGAATTCTTGTAACAGCTTCTTCAATTCGCTCTTGGCTTAAGCGTCCATCTTGAAGAGCAGCCTTAACATATGAAATATCCTCTTCTTGGTCATTCATAAATAAGAACATATCACAGCCAGCAGCTATAGCACCTGGTACATACTCACTTCTTTTAGCAACAGCGGCCATACCAATCATATGGGAGGCATCAGTAATAATGACACCATTAAAGCCCATATCCTGACGAAGTAAATCCTTCAAAAGCTCAGGAGAAAGAGTAGCAGGCTTGATATCCTTATCCTCTAGGCTAGGATTAAGATGCTTAGACATTTGAGGAAGCGCAATATGACCAACCATGATAGCTTCAAGTCCATCATTAATTAGGCTGCGGTAAACATAGCCAAAGCTTTTTTCCCATTCCTCAACGGAAAGATTGTTAACGCCAAGGGCAAGATGCTGATCTAGCTCCTCAACGCCATCACCAGGAAAATGCTTAGCTGTAGCAGCCATATTAGGATTAGCATCCTTAATTCCCTTAATATAGGCACGTGCATTAGCAAGGACAATTTCAGAATCATCACTGAAGGCTCTTGTATTTACAATGGTATTACGCCAGTTTTTATAGATATCAACAACCGGATTAAACATCCAGTTAGCACCAATAGCTGAAGCCTCACGTCCCGCTACTAAGCCAACATGGTAGGCATTTTTTGTTCCTGCACCAGCACCACACTCAACAGCCGTTGCAACAAAGGTACCATTAGGTACGGCTCCATTTCCACCATCATCACAGTTAGCAGCAATAAGCTGAGGAATTTTAGAAAGCCTCTGAAGTGTCGTATTTTGCTTGTAGGCTCCTTCCATATCCTGATTTTGCCAACGGAAGCCTCCGTTATGAACTCTATCAAGCATTGATTTTAATTCATCCTCATTAACACCAGGATTAGGCTTTAATACAACAAAAAGCTGACCAATCTTTTCATCTAGTGTCATTGAGCTTAAGGTATCATTAACCCACTTAATTTGCTTATCATCTAAATTAAATGGCTTAGCTTTTAAATCTATCATATATAGTATCGTATTATTTTTTTAATAATACTTCTCCTTTCTACCTCCCGAGCTAGAATTGATATTTGTATGGAGGTCTCACTAAATATCAATTTAAGAATAAACAATATTATATTAATATTATTCTTCTTTCTAAATTATTTTATTTATAATTCACAAAGAAAAATAATATACTGAAGGGGGTTATCCCCCCTTCATTATATTTATTCAACTATATCATCGTGGGGTTTATCTCGTTTTATTTTCTGTTTTATCTTTCTAAATTGATCCTTTACGCAAATAACAATTTGGTCCCAGAAGCCAGAAATAAAGATGAAAATTGCAAGGAATACAGCGTAGCAAATTGTTTTTATACCACCACTAATACCATTTGAATCAAGCCCTGTGTAAAGTAGCTGAATTGATAAAGCACCAATTATTGTACCAGCCGTTGGGTCAATAAATCTTGATAGGAATAAACCAACAAGTGAAGGAATAATATTACCAAATAGAGTTCCCGCAGTTGAAGGGGAGCGGTAATAGTATCCATGAAATTTGATACGGCATAAAGTGATGCAGCACATCCAAAAATGAAACCAGAAATAACATAGCAAATTAAGGTGTTCTTCTTTTCATTAATACCAATGTTAACAGCCGTACTTTGTTTTCTAGAAAGTAGCGTAGCTTGTCTTCCCCAAACAGTGTATCTTTGGAAAACAACACATAAGACAACTGCAAGTAATAATGGAATTAAAACTAAAGCTGTATCATAAATTTTAGCAAGACTAGGAATTACGCCAAGATTATAGGTCTTATTCATAATTAATCCTGATAGTGATTCAAGAAGGAATGATGTACCAAGAGAAATTACGGCAATAGGAACTCTTACCTTAATATAAATTAGAGCATGTAGAATAGAAAATACAACTGCACAAAGAATTGATATTAAAAGTAATACACCAATACCAAGCCCATTGTCGGCGCAAATTCTACCAGCAATCATCGCTGAAAGTACTGTAATAGCACCACCTGAGAAATCGAAGCGACCATATCCTAATTGAAAACCGATACCTAAAGCAATTATAGTCATATAAGAGGTCTTATTTAATATAATCATTGCAGTATCACCATTGAAGATATTGTATGAATTACCATTACCAATACTTATAAAAAGCATTACTAAATATATTAGGACCGGCATAAAGAATATTGCCATTAATTTTTGAAATATAGTCTTCTTATTCATTAGCTTTTACCTCCTTACGATTATAATTTTATGTAAAAGTTTTATTAGAATATAATACGTTTAGGATTATTTATTTAATCCTAAAACGTATTCAGTTGTCCAACTATTAGTTAAAGCAATAAGCTCATCATCTGACTTATCTAAATAGCTCTTTGCTTGATCTACTGTAAATAAGCATGCATCAAATGGATGACCTTCCTTGAAGTTAATGCAAACCTTAGAAAGCTTTGCTAAATCATCAGCAGATTGCATATAAATATAGTTACCAACAACAATCTTATTTTCAGGCTTGATAGCATCTGCACCATTAACAGCCTTTAAAATACGGATTAATGGAAGAATAATGTGATCTGAAGGTGAACCACCTTGGCAGCGTAATTGCTTATCTGCACCAAATTGATTATCATATGTTGAATCATATCCTACATTATAAACATGAACAGATGGGTCAAGATTTGGCATTACATATTTAGAAACAGCGTTTACGGCAACAATTGCCTCAACACCCTCATTCTTTAAAGTAGTCTTTTCAGCATCAGCTAGAGGACCAAACTTACAAGTCCATGTATCAGCACCATCGTTGAATGAACCATATGTGAATTGATCATCAGGGTGAGATGCATTCCACTCTGTAACTAATCCCTTGAATTTATTAAGAGCAACAGTTACATTAGGGAAGTAATTAGCAGCGAATGATGCTAGAACAATTTTTCTATCAGTTGATTTAGAAATTGAATCAAATAATCTTTGAGCTCTTAGTGACCAATCAAGCTCACCATCAGATATAGATCCTAGATAATAAGGGCTATTTTTTACCTTATCAGATCTCATAGCATTTGGCATATCTGACTTATAGCCTACATATAAGGCTTGGTTAGTCTCACAGTTATCAATTAGCTCCTCTGCTTGAGCAGTATCTAGGTCAGCCATGGAAATAATTCCCTTATAGCCCAAATCTAGACGTTGATTAAATTCATTAAAGTTAGCAACAGAATCTCTGGCATTTAATACCTTATAATCATATTCGAAATTTAGCTCATCCTTTAATGAATCAAGAATTCTGAAGGTTGAAATAGAAATTGGATCATTATCTTGCTGTACACCAAGGAAAATTTTAACCTTTTCTGCCTTTCCTCCACCACATGATGCAAGAGCAATTCCTGCAGCTCCTGCTAGTGCTACTACACTTAAAACTTTTAAACTTTTCATTTTATTTTTTTCTCCTTTTTTGTTTTTTTATTTAACGAGGTAAATAATCCTCATTAGTTCTACATGTGAACGCTACGATTACTACGAAAATAATAGCCTGAGTAATCATAATGTAGCTTTGACTTACATTACAATAAGTCATACCTGTACTAATCAAATTGTAGGTTAAGCAGCCAACAATTGAACCTGAAAGCCTTACCTTCATACCACCCTTTAGTGGAACACCACCCATAAGTAGCATAATCATGATATCCATTTGATAATTTTCTGTAGCTGCCATTGGCATTGCACCAATTCTTGCAGTTAGGAAAAAGGCTGAAATACAAAGGAAGACTGAGAATACTGCATAAGCAAACATTCTTGTGACTAAAAGCTTAGCACCACCTTGATTGGCTGCGTTTTTATTAGCGCCAATGGCTCTAGCTCTTTTTCCAAGCTTAGTAAATAAAAGAATATATGCTGCAACTAAAACTAAAATAGCAATAACAATAAGAATTGAAGATTGATTCTTAGCCCAAGATAAGGCATTTTTTACTGCTTGATTGGTAATATTGATAGTAGAATTTCCTATCTTATCCTGAATTAGGGTTGAAATACCTGAAAATAGCTGCATCAAAATTACCGATGACATTACAGCTGGAAGCTTTACATAAGCACCGATTGTTGCATTAAAGGCTGCACATAAAATACCAATAATAATGATAATTCCAAAGCCTAGAATATAGCTTCCGGTTGCGTTTGCAACTACTACGGCAATAGCACCATATACGGCAGCTTGATATCCAACCGAAATATCAATAGCACCCATCGAGTAAATGAAGGTTGCACCTATACCTACAATTAAAAGTGGCGTTACCTTTTTAACAAAGTTGTTAAATGGTCCCTTATCCCAAATAGATATACCATTAATAATTGGAGGTAAAATACTAAATATAATTAAGCAAAGAACAAAGCCGGCATATGCAAATACTTCAAATTTGTGAAGCATTAAGAAATCCTTTAGGTTGAACTTCTTCTTTTCAAGTTTAAGATTATCCTTTTCCATATTGCACCTCCTATAGCATATAATTAATAATGTCAGTTTCCTTTAGATCAGCTGATCTTGTAAATTCCTTTACAATTCTTGCATTCTTATTCTTATCTGCCATTATTACAATTCTATCGGCCATACCAATTAGTTCTGAAAGCTCTTCTGAGATTAGCAATATTGCCTTACCATCCTGCTTCATCTTATTAATGATTGCATACATTGCTTGCTTAACACTAACGTCAACTCCACGTGTAGGGCAATCCATGATAATTACACTTGATTCAGCAGCTGTCCATTTTGCAAATGATACCTTTTGCTTATTACCACCAGATAATCTATTTACATAGGTATTTCGGTTATAGGCCTTGATTGACAAATCCTTCATTTGCTTATCAACTAAATCATTTTCAGTTTTTGGATTAATAAAGGTAAATTTAGATAGCTTGTCTAAGGAAGGAAGTAAGATATTTTCACGGATAGGAGCATCAAGAATTAAAGCTTCAGTATCACGATTTTTAGAAATATATCCAATATTATTTTTAATCGCATTGTTAGGGCTTTTAATCTCAACACCATTACCAATTACCTTACCAGACATTGGCTTTCTTACACCAAATCCTAGCTGACCAATTAAATGCATTCCACAATCAGAAAGTCCGCCAATTCCAACAATTTCGCCTTTATGAACAGTTAAGTTAAAATCCTTAATTGTTCTATAGCTTACATGCTCAAATTGAAGACCCACCTCTTCTAATCTTGAAGGAGTGAAATCATCACGATAGTAAGCATCACCTATGTCACGTCCTACCATTAATGTTGAAATCTTCTTTGCATCGAATTGATCTTTAGTTAGAGTATCAATGATTTCGCCATCTCTTAAAACGGTAAGAACAGTACATTTATCCATAATTTCATCAAGGTCATGAGAGATAAATATAACACCCTTTCCCTTGCTTGCCATATCATTAATTATTTTATAAAGAAGGTTTCTTCCTTCTAGTGATAGAGCGGTTGTAGTTTCATCTACAACAAGAATTTCAGGATTTTTTTCAACTGCTCTTATAATTTCAATAAGCTTTCTTGTTTCAAAGCCAAGCGCATCAATTTTAGTATTACCCTTAATGTATTCAGCTACCTCGAATTTTCTTAAAATTTCATCAGCAGCTTGATACATCTTACGCATATTGATAAAGCCAAATTTTGAAAATTCCTTTTCACGTCCAGCAAATAAATTTTCTGCAACAGTAACTCCTGGAATAGTGTTAGCTTCCTGTAGGATCATTGCAATACCAGCATTTTGAGCCTCAAGCATTGTCTTTGGATTCCAAGGCTCACCCTTATAAATCATTTGACCCGAGGTTGCAGACTGCATACCAGATGCAATCGACATGATAGTTGATTTTCCAGAACCATTTTCGCCAATTAGTCCTCTTATTTCACCACGATGTAGAGTAAAGTCTACATCCTTAAGGGCAATAGTTGGTCCATATTCCTTATGCATATGATGACATTCTAATAAAATATCATTTTGAGTATACATAACCAAAATCTCCTTTCTTTCTATTACGTCTATATTATAGAAAAAAAAACGTTTTCATTCTATATTGTTTTTTTTCTTATGCGTCGAAATTTTTATCATTTTTTAAGAAAATTTCGCGAAAGCGTTTTCAAAAAGATAATTTTTGAGAGTTTTAAGATTAAATTTTGAAGTATTTTTAAAATGGCTTTTGTAAAACATCCTTTTTTACTTTTTTATATCTTGTTAGGTCTAGATTTTTGTGCTATATTATACTCATGGAAACAAATACAAAATTTTTGCCCTTAACGATTGAAAGGATTACTAGTACGAGCAATACGCAACAAAAATCTAACTTTGTATCAATTCTATTTAACATTAAGGATGTGACTAGAGTTTCAGTTAATAGTAACAATTATACAATGGATTCAAGCGATATTATTGTTCTAAATGCAAACGATAAGTTTAATTTTTATGGAGTATCAAGCTCACTTATATTAATAAGGATTAATAAAGCCTTTATAACTATTCCTGATGATTTAGCTAAAGAAAATTATGATTGTAATTCATGTACCTATAAAAATAAAGAAAAATTCTATAATTTATATAGTATTTTGGCATCACTTTTAAAAAATAGTACTGATTTAACATTTACTAAGGCTGCAAGCTTTGCCTATGAATTTTTAGATGAGCTTGAAACTAATTTTAAAAATACAAATATTGTATCTGCTAAAACATCGAAAATATCAGAAATTACTTCTTATATTGAAAAGCACTATACCGATAATATTATGCTTAAGGAATTAGCTGATGAATTTGATTTAACTGTTCCTTATTTATCAAAGCTATTTAAGGAACAAACAAATATGAATTTTGCGGATTTTTATGATGATTTGAGAGTTAAGCATTCCATGTTTGATTTACTTGAAACTAATCTTCCAATTATTGATGTGGCGATGAAGCATGGATTTGCTAATAACCAAGCATATATTAGAGCCTATAAGAAAATTAATGGTGAGCGTCCATCAGAAACAAGAAAAAAGAATAAATATAGCGTTCCCGAATCAGAATTAGGTCATAATACCGATTTTGAAAGAATCGTTCAAGAAATTGATAAATCAGCTCAAAAGTATAATCAATATTCTGAAATTTACGTTACTCATAATTTCAATGATAAGCCTATTATGACGCTTAATGAAAGCCCTGGTACTAATATGGTTGGTATTGGTAATGCTAAAATCATTCTTTATAGCAATATTCAAAAAATTATTATTAATATGCAAAGAGAAGTTCATTTTAAATATGCTAATATACGCGGTATAATTTCTGATGACCTATCATTTTGTACAAGAATTTCGAGTGGAAAAATAATTTATCGTTTTAATTTAATTGATGAAATTTTTGACTTTCTTCTTTCCGTTGAGCTAAGGCCGTGCTTATCATTTACATATATGCCAATATGCTTAGCTAAGGATAAGACTAAAACAATATTTAGTGATGGCTTTAATACCAGTATTCCTCAATATAAGAATGAGTGGATTAATCTTGTTGAAAGCTTCCTTTAGCATATTACACAAAGATATGGTGTTGATGAAATTTCTAAATGGATGTTTACACCTTGGACTCAGCCTGATACCTCATACAAGCAATTTGGCTTTTCATCTGACCAGGAATTCTATGATTTTTATAAGCTAACATATGATACCATTAAAAAATGTAATCCAAACTATATCGTCTACTCACCAGAAATGTTCCCGATTGATGATTATGGCTTAGATTTCCTAGATCGCTTTTTAAACTGGACTAAGGAAAATGACTGCTTCCCTGATCGTCTTGGTCTTCAATATTTTGCCAATTCAAATTGGCGTAATTTAACCGTTCAATCAATTAACACTAAAACGCTCGTTAAATTTGAAAAAATGAAAATGTCATCTGATCCTGATGATATGAATAGCTATATTTTAAGAATCAGAAATTATTTAAAAACTAAAAAAGAAATGGGCTGTAATTTTGGTTAAAACGCGTTATTATAAATATAAACCAATATTATATT
>URFB01000005.1 GCA_900547045.1 uncultured Mollicutes bacterium | reverse complement strand
GAGAAACAAATATTATTCATGTCAGTTTTACCTCCATTTATCAAACTGACTAGCTTAATTAATGGAGCAATAATTTCACAATAATATCTATTTGTAATTCTATTATAGCAACTAGATTTTAGTTTTACAAGTTATAAGCGGCTATAATAATATTGTTCTTCAAATTTAATATTTATCAATTACATATTATATACGAAGGTTAATACTTTATTTTGCTTCTCATCCAAAGATACATCAATTCTTTTAATAAACAATTAGATTTTGTTACATAAAAGACATCAATTACTAATAATATAAAAAAAGGAATCATGCGATTCCATCTTTTTTACTCAACATTTTCAAATTGAGAATTATAAAGCTTAGCATAGAAGCCATTTTGAGCAAGTAGGCTTTCATGGTTCCCCTGCTCAATAATATTTCCATCCTTTAATACTAAAATTAAATCAGCATTTTTAATTGTTGATAATCTGTGAGCGATAACAAATGATGTCCTTCCCTCAGTTAGCTTATCCATAGCCTCCTGAATTAGAATTTCTGTTCTCGTATCAACATTTGATGTAGCCTCATCAAGAATTAGCATTGGGCTATTTTGAACCATAGCACGCGCAATTGTAAGTAATTGTCTTTGACCCTCAGATAGAGCAGTTGTTTCTGACAATACAGTATCAAGGCCATTAGGCTCTGATTCAATAAAATGCCATAAATTAGCTGCCCTACAAGCCTTTTCAAGCTCTTCCTGGCTAACATTTTCCTTGTCATAGACAATATTTTCTCTAATTGTACCATTAAATACCCAAGTATCCTGAAGTACCATTGAGAATAAGCCTCTTACATATTCACGCTTCATTTTACTTGTATCAACGCCATCAATTAAAATATGACCACTATTAATTTCATAGAAGCGCATTAGTAAATTAACAATTGTTGTCTTACCTGCACCAGTAGGTCCTACAATAGCTACCTTGTAACCTGGCTTTACTACGGCATTAAAATCCTTAATAATTGGCTTTTCAGGATAGTAGCTAAAATCAACATGATCAAAGATAACCTCACCTTTAATATTTTCAATTTGGGCATTCTTTTCACTTTCGTCTGCCTGCTCTTCAAGCTCAAGGAACTCAAATACACGCTCAGATGAAGCGGCCATTTGCTGAAGATATGTCATAGCCTGAGAGATTTGCTGAATTGGGCTTCTAAATAGATTTAGATATACAATAAAGCTTGTAATGGTACCAATTGCAATTATATGGTCCTTATATAGAGCTCCACCAATAACACAAATAAAGACATAGCCAACATTAGAAATGAAGCTTGTAATAGGTATCATTAAGCTACCTAAGGTATTAGATTTCCAAGCACTTTTATAAATTTCTTCATTTGATTTCTTAAAATCATCAAGAGCCTTCTTCTCACCATTAAAGGCTTTAACAACAATCACACCACTATAGGTTTCTTCGATTGTACCATTTAGCTTACCTAAATAGATTTGTTGATTCTTATAATACTTTTGACTTACTTTAGCAATAATTATAATTAAAATCATTGATACCGGAACTGTAGCAATAGTCGTAAGACCTAATTGCCAGCAGCTTACCATCATCGCAATGATAACACCAACAAGCATTGTTACTGAAGAAATTAAGGAAGTAATTGATTGATTTAAGGATTGACCAATTGTATCAACATCATTAGTTACTCTTGATAGAATATCACCATAGCTTGTGTGATCAAAATAAGATAATGGAATACGGTTAATTTTAGCAGATATTTCTTTTCTAAACTTTTTTGTAACTGACTGGTTAACACCAGCAAGAATATAAGCCTGCAAGTAATTTAGAATAAAGCTTATACCGTAGAAGCATAAAAGCACAATACCTGTATTTCTTATTGTTTTAAATAGCTCCTCAGTTCTTTGATACATAGATCCATCAAGATAGAATCCACCAAAAACTAAATTATTCTTATTGTAATAAATTCTTGATGTAGCCGTTGAAATATCTGACAATTTAGTTGGAGCTAAAATTGAAAGAATACACGCCACAATTGTAAATATAATAGAAGCTGCAATAGGGATTAGGTATGGACGTAGGAAAACAGCAAGCTGAATAATGCTTTTCTTAAAGTTTTTAGCCCTAGCTCCACCCATGGCTATTCCTGGGCCCTTAGGTGTATTTTGATTACTCATAAACCTAATTCCTCCTTACTTAATTGTGATAAAGCGATTTCCTTATAGACATCACAGCTATGAAGTAGCTCCTCATGATTACCATAGCCAACAACCTTACCATCATCAAGAACAACAATCTTATCGGCATCCTTAATGGTACCAATACGTTGAGCTACAATTACAGTAACGGCATCCTTTGTTTTTTCATGAAGTCTTCTTCTTACTTCCTTATCCGTTTTATAGTCAAGGGCTGAGAATGAATCATCAAATAAATAAATTTGCGGCTTTTTAGCAACAGCACGAGCAATGCATAGACGTTGCATCTGTCCACCAGATACATTCTTACCACCCTGGGCAATATGAGATTCATATTTTTCAGGCATTAAATCAATGAATTCATCTGCCATCGCAAGATGAGCTGCATCCTTCATTTCTTCCTCAGTAAGATTTGCGGCACCATAGCTAATATTTGATTTAATTGCCCAAAAAAAAAAAAAACTCTTTGGAGGCCCATAGCAATTAGCCTCTCTTAAATCATGCTTAGTATAATCCTTAACATTATTACCATTAACTAAAACCTCGCCCTCAGTTGAATCATAAAAACGGGGAATCATATTCATAATGGTTGTTTTACCAGCACCAGTTGAGCCAATAATGGCAAGGGTTTCACCCGCTTTTACCTTAAAGCTAATATTAGAAATAACCGGTTGATCACCATTAGGATATCTAAATGTTACATTCTTAAATTCAAGAGATGCATCGCCATTAAGTTCTTTATATTCACTTGGGTCCTTAATCTTATTTTTTGTATCTAAAACCTCAAGAATACGCTTAGCTGCAACACTAGCACGAGGAATTAAAATTAGAAGCATAGCAACCATCATAAAGCTCATAAGAATTTGCATTGAATAGCTTGAAAATGTTTGTAAATCAGCATATTCAACCTTAGCTGCGTTAATTTGATATGAACCAACCCAGTAAACAATTAAGCTAATACTAGACATAACCATTGTCATGGCAGGCATCATAAGACCCATAATACGGTTAGCAATAAGGTTATTCTTAGTTAAAGCATCATTTGCACGCTCAAACTTTTCATTTTGATAATCCTCAGCATCATATGCTCTTACAACACGTAAGCCGGTTAAATTTTCACGAGTTACATTATTAAGATCATCCGTTAATCTTTGAATCTTCTTAAATCTTGGTAGTACAATTACAAAAACAAATACCATTAGTAATAATAAAGCTAAAATAGCTGCACCAACAGATAGACTTAAAGTTAATGATGTATTCTTAATTTTAATAATGGCCCAAACCGCCGTAACTGGCGCTGCAATTATCATTCTTAAGCTCATTCCATAAGCCATTTGAACCTGTTGAATATCATTAGTAGTACGTGTAATTAATGAGGCCGTTTCAAATTCGCCCATTTCCTCAAGGGAAAATGATTCAACCTTCTCAAATACCTCAAGACGTAATCTTTTAGAAAAATTAGTTGCGATAAGAGTCGCAAAAAGGCCTAGCATTATAGTACATCCTATATTTGCTAAGCAAATCAAAAGCATTCTTCCTCCCGTAGACCAAATATCCTTAGATGTTTTAGTTGTGTCAATCATCTTTTGAATGATTTCCTTAGTATACTCAGGAAGCTTTAAATCAAAGTATACCTGCCCTACAACAAAGCATACGACGATACAAGCCATAAACCAATCAATCGGTCTAAATTTTTTAAGTAATCTTATCATTTGATCAGTCCTTTCTTTTTTGTCAAGGGTATTATAATCCCCTTTAATCTAAAATACAAGATAAATATTACACAATTGTGAAATGTTATTTGACAATTTTATTATAATTGTTTAAAATGAAGGTAATTAGGTGATTTGTATGAATAAGGATGAAAAAATTAAGGAGCTTATTGATCTTCTTTTAAAGCTAAGCCCAGCATTAAAAAAAAATGTTGGTAAAAACCGTATGGCCGAAGCTTTAAGGTCTGGAATTAAGCTCGCAACTAATCAACAGCTTTGCATGAATATTATTCATGAGCATAGTGGTATCTCAATGTCTTCGGTTGCGGCTATAATGGGTGTTTCTAATCAACAAAACACCCGTATTGTAACTGACCTTGAGGAATACGGCTTTGTTAAAAGAGAGCGTGATCCCAATAATAAACGTACGGTTTTAGTTTATGAAACTGAAGCAGGTAAAAAATATTATACCGATATTTCTAAGGCGATGCTTGATACTGCTAAGAAAATTTTTTCTGAGCTTGATGATGATGTTTTAGATTCTCTTTTATATCATTTTAAAGAAATATCAAAACTAATAGGACAAATAGGATAGACAATATCCTATTTTTTTCATATTCTAATTTAGGTGATATTATCCTAAGCTTTAATAAACGTATCGCCAATGGTGCTGGTCTTGGTCTTGTATCACAATTCTTCGCTGATATTATTTTTACTATCGCCACCGAAAATATTATCGCATCCGATATTTTAATTTCCGATATTGCCCTTTACTATGGCGCCGCATCAGCGGGAATGATATCGGCTATTTTATCTGAAAGGCTTGATAAGCTAAGCATTATTACTATAAGTACTATTAGCTTTGTTTATGTTAATAATTTAATATCTGCCCTTAATAATAACAAATATATTATCCTTGATACCCAAAACCTAGTCTTTGATATTGTTCTAACCTATATCGTTACTATTATGCTTGATAAGACAGCTATCAATGATTATTATAATCACTATTATCAAAGAAAATACCATTTTAATCCCAAACTTGATACTGATAAATCATCCTTAAGCTTTCTTTTTATTCTTACTATTTCTAATTTAATTGGCTTTTATGATTTGAAAAAGTCCTAGATGCTCTAGGACTTTTTTTTTATTATAAATGAAGCTTTCTTTCCTTAATTTCCTGGGTACGACCCTGGTTCCAGAACTGCGTACCAATGTAGCCACAGGTACGTCTTGCAACATTCATTTTTCTTTGATCACGATTCTTACAATTTGGACATTCCCAAACAAGCTTGTTATTCTTATCAGTTACGATTTGAATTTCACCAGTGTATCCACAAACCTGGCAATAATCAGACTTAGTGTTAAGCTCCGCATACATGATATTATCATAGATGTAGCGCATAATTGATAATACCGCTGGAATATTATTTTGCATATTAGGAACCTCAACATAGGAAATAGCACCACCAGTTGAAAGTGATTGGAATTTACTTTCCTGATGTAGCTTAGAGAAGGCATCAATATCCTCAGTTACATGAATGTGATAGCTATTTGTAATATAGTTTTTGTCTGTTACACCAGGAATAATACCAAAGCGCTTTTGTAAAGCCTTCGCAAACTTATAGGTTGTACTTTCAAGTGGTGTACCATAGGTTGAATAGCCAATATTTTCAGCCTTCTTCCACTTCTCACATTTATCATTCATATACTGCATAATCTTAAGACCAAGCTCTTCACCCTCAGGCTCAGTTAGCTTATGACCATTTAATTTAAATACGGTTTCCCAAAGACCAGCATAACCTAAAGAAATTGTTGAGTATCCACCATATAAAAGCTTATCAATTGTCTCACATGGCTTAAGCCTTGCAAGAGCACCATGCTGCCACAAAATAGGAGCTACATCAGAAGGGGTTCCCTTTAATCTTTCGTGACGACATCTTAAGGCCTTATGACAAAGCTCTAGTCTTTCATCTAGAATTTGCCAAAATTCAGCCATATCACGTGCTTGGCAGGCACAATCTACAAGGTTGATTGTTACAACACCCTGATTGAAACGACCATAGAATTTAGGCTTGCCATTTTCATCCTTCCAAACGGAAAGAACACTACGACATCCCATAGTAGGGAAGCAATTGCCCTCCTTAAGATTCTTCATAACCTTTTCAGAAATATAATCAGGGACCATACGCTTAGCTGTACATTTAGCAGCTAACTCTGTTAAATAATAATATTTAGAGCCTTCCTTAATATTATCCTCCTCAAGGACATAAATAATCTTAGGGAATGCAGGTGTAATCCACACACCCTGCTCATTACGAATACCTTGTGTTCTTTGAATTAGCGTTTCTTCAATAATTAAAGCTAAATCCTCACGCTCACGCTCATTTTTAGCCTCATTTAAATATAAGAACTCAGTAATGAAGGGAGCTTGACCATTAGTTGTCATAAGGGTTACAACCTGATATTGAATTGTTTGAATACCCTTAGTAATTTCCTTTCTTAGGCGCTTTTCAACAATTTCATTTATCTTAGGATTATTTTCATCAATACCAAGCTCCTCAAGTTCATTTATAACCTCTTTTTTAATCTTTTGACGTGAAATATCAACAAAAGGAGCTAAATGAGCAAGGGAAATTGATTGTCCACCATATTGGCTAGATGCGACCTGAGCAATGATTTGTGTTGCGATATTACAAGCAGTTGAAAATGAATGTGGCTTTTCAATCATAGTACCTGAAATAACCGTCCCATTTTGAAGCATATCCTCAAGATTTACTAAATCACAGTTATGCATATGCTGCGCATAATAATCACTATCATGGAAGTGAATAATTCCCTCCTCATGCGCCTTAATTACATCCTCAGGAAGTAAGAAACGCTTCGTAATATCCTTAGAAACCTCTCCTGCCATATAGTCTCTTTGGACACTATTAACGGTTGGGTTTTTATTAGAGTTTTCCTGTTTAACCTCTTCATTTTCACCCTCAATTAGAGTAAGAATATGATCATCAGTTGTATTTGACTTACGAATAAGCTCATGCTTATAGCGATATGTAATATATGACTTAGCTACCTTATAGGCACCCTCACGCATAATTTCCTCTTCCACGTAGTCTTGAATTTCCTCAACACTAACTGCACGACCTAAATAATTACATTTAGCAATTACATTTTCAACGATTTTATTAATTTTACCCTCAGAAAGCCTCTCATCATTATCATCAATTGAAGCATTGGCCTTTAAAATTGCTTGATAAATTTTTGAATCATTGAAGGAAACTTCCTTTCCACTTCTTTTAATAACATTCATAATCCAAACCTCCTCAATAAATCGTTTTACTTGAATTAACTATTGTAAGTATAGTATAATTATTGGAAAGGAGACGTTGTTTTTCCAACGTAATTTTAAAATTTTTATGAGTGATCTACAAACAGCTAAAAAATCAATATTCTTTAAAAATTTAAGCCCTCTCGATTTTACTGCTATCCTAAGATGTCTAAACCTAAGAATCAAGACCTATAAGCCTAATGAAATCATAGAGTATGAGGGAAATCCTGCTAAAAACGCCTATCTTGTCCTATCGGGTAATTTAAGAACATCCTTCTTTGATGCTAACGGTACTGCTATTCCAATTAGAGATTATTCTAAGGATATGTTTTTTGGTCTTGAATATATTGACCCTAAGCTATCCTACTATCAGGAGGAGCTTTATGCAACAGAGGAATCAACAGTTTTAATTGCTGATTTAAACAAGCTTTTTACTCCCTGTGAAAATAGATGCCCCCGTCATCAAGTTATTATCGCTGAATGTATTAGAGAGCTAGCAAGAGCCAATAATAGCTCTAAAAAAAGAATTAGCGAGCTAGGTCAACAAAAAACTAAGGATAAAATTTTAAAATATTTAGCCAATAATATTCCTAGCCTACATAAAAGCACTAAAATACCCTATAATCGTCAGGAGCTAGCAGATTATCTTGGGCTTGAACGAAGTGCGCTTTCTAAGGCCTTGTCTGATTTAAAAAAGGAAGGATATATTGATTATAATAAGTCAAGCTTTACAAGACTAAAGTAAAAAAGGCTTTTGTTAGGTATTAAAACCTAGCATTAACCTTTTTTTTAATTTATTTTCAAGGCTAAATTTTAAGGATAAATTATTACTAGATTTACTAATAATACTAATATCATTTTTACCTCAAAAGCAGATATAGCCCTTTTATTTTCAAAATTTATACAGCTATATTTTAATATCCCTATCATAGTTTTTACTACTAGTAGTAACCTAAAGCTCCCTTTAGGAATGAATTTCTTAAAACAGCACCAAGCATAATGTCAGCTACCTTTTGTAAATTAATTTATACTACATAATGTAGGACAAATTTATAAAATAAAAAGGATTCAATGAATCCTTAAAATTAACGGTGTAATTTAAATGCTAAATAATTCTTTAATACCTCTTCACTAGCCTCATCTGCAGAAGCTGCTAAATAAGGTACCTCAGAAAGAGGATAGGTCTTAGAGCCCATTGTACCATCCTTTTTAGGGAAGGTTTCAACTACAACATCGATTAGCTCAACATTATAATAAAAATCCCCCTTATCATTTGAATATTTTCTAGTGATTTTACCATCCTCAATATAATAAGTATCATTATATGTATAACGATGCTGTTTTTCCTTATTTACATATTCATAGCCCTTTGTGACTGCAAGGCTACAATCATTTAATTCAACCTTAACCATTTTATTTTTAATTTCTTCCATAAAATTTTCCTCCAAATTTGTTCCTAAATATTATAGCATAGTTTAGCCATTAAAATAGCATTTTTTATATAAAATCGACAAAAAAGCCCCCAAAGGGGCTTAATTATCTATTTAATGTTAACGAATACCTTAGCTAGATTTTCTGGCGTAAAGCCGAAATATTCATGAATATGCTTAATTGGTGCAGATACACCAAAGCGATCAATACCATAAACATTAGATGCATATTTATACCAAGGCATAGATGCACCCATTTCAATGGCAAGACGTTTAGTAACCTTAGCAGGCAAAACTGATTCCTTATAGGCTTCATCCTGCTGGTCAAATAAGAACATAGATGGCATAGATACAACTCTTACATTAACATTATATTTTTGAAGCTCAGCAGCTGTATCTAGCGCAATTGCAAGCTCAGATCCACATGAAATTAAAATTCCATCAAGCTCAACGTTTGGATCATATACAACATAGGCGCCCTTCTTAACAAGCTCTGCGTTTGTTCTTTTTAAAACTGGAAGACCCTGACGAGAGGTTGTAATAATTGTTGGGGTTTTAGTTGATGAGAAGGCAAGATCAACAGCACCAATCGCCTCATGAGCATCGGCAGGACGAATTACATTCAAATTAGGAATTGACCTAAACATTGCAAAATGCTCAATTGGCTGATGAGTTGGACCATCCTCGCCAACACATACAGAATCATGTGAGAAAATAAAGATAGATGGAATTTGCATAATGGCTGCTTGACGAATAGCAGGCTTCATATAATCTGAGAATACAAAAAAGCCAGCACAGAAGCCCCTAAGACCGCCATGAAGATTAATACCATTAATCATCGCACCCATAGCATGCTCACGAACACCGAATTTAATATTTCTACCAACACGGTTTCCTGCTTCATAATCACCATTAGCACCATGAACAAAGGTAGATGGGGTTAAATCTGCTGAACCTCCTACAATGTTAGGTAAATCAATACTATAAAAATCAATTAGCTTACCAACAATCTTACGGGTTGAATCAATTTGACCAACCTCCCATGTTGGGTGCTTAGCCTTATTGATGTCAAAGCTATTATAATTGAATTTTTCATATTCCGCACAAAGCTCAGGATAATCATGAGCATAGCCATCAAATAAATGAGACCAATTAACCTCAGCAATTACGCCTCTTTCCTTAACATTATGTAAGAAAAATTCATATACACTCTTATCAACAACAAATGGCTCATTATGATAATCAAGTGCATCTCTTAAAAGCTTAGTATTTTCCTCACCAATAGGAGCACCATGAACAGCATTAGTTCCCTCATTTGGAGCCCCAAAGCCAATCTTAGTTTTAATTTCAATAATCGCTGGCCCCTTAACATTATTTGCAAGCTCAATAGCGCTAGCAATCTCTTCTACATCATTTCCATCAGCTACAAAGAAATATTTCCAGCCCATAGCTTCAGTCTTTTGCTTAACATTTTCTGTATTGTCAAGGGCAACAGGACCATCAAGCTGAATATCATTAGAATCATATAAAAGAACTAAATTATCAAGCTTAAGATGACCAGCAAGAGACATTGCCTCCTGGGCAATACCCTCCTGAAGATCTCCATCACCACAAAGAACATATGTTTTATGATTACAAATAGGATAGCTTGTTTTATCAAAACGCTCAGACATAAAGTTTTGAGCAAATGCCATACCACATGCTGTTGCAATACCTTGACCAAGAGGTCCAGTTGTCATTTCCACACCAGGAGTATGACGATACTCAGGATGTCCAGGAGTTAGGCTTCCAAGCTGACGGAAGTTTTTTAAATCCTCCATTGAAATTGCATATCCGCATAAATGGTATAATGCATAAAGCAATGCACTACCATGTCCTGCAGATAGGATAAAGCGATCACGATTCCACCATTCGGGATTTTCAGGATCAACGTTTATAAATCTTGTAAAAAGCGTATAAACAATTGGTGCCGCACCAAGCACAATTCCAGGATGCCCACTTTTAGCCTTATTAATCATATCAACGCCTAATATTCTTAGGGCATTAATGTTTTGATTATCTATCTTATTTGTTGCCATATTTAACCCACCTAATTTAAAATCCAAACTTTATAATTCTCTATATTTTATCTTTTATTCGTTTTTAGCTTCACAATTAGAATCATCCTTTACTTCCTCTGATACTTCACTCTTTTCATCAGAAGCAGACTCTTCTTTTGCATCAGCTACAGAAGCTTCTTCTTTTTTAGTTCCATTTTCATTTGAAGCCTCTTCAGATTCAGCCTCTTCACTATTTTCTGCATCTTCCTTTGCGCTTAAAGCATCATAATATGAATCAATATAGTTTCTTTGACGCTCAAGTAAATCATTAAAATGTTTCTCTCCCAACTCCTGCTTAATAATTGCTAAAGCATTTTGATTTGCAATATTAATCTTATTTGTTGTTAGCTTTCTTAAAATTAAAATAGTTAAAACATAAACGATTGCAAGACCAAGTGTTAAGTATGTACCAAGCTTACCAGGCATTTTGTTTGATAAAGCCATAAGTACAACAAAAACAACAATAATTACAGCTGTTGCAGGAAGAACAATCTTTTTTGAGAATGTTGAAGAAATCTTTTCACATTCATCCCAAAATTGTAGCCAAGTATTATTTACTCTATCACTATAAAGTTCTCTTAGCTCATCATAATAGCCCTTTTCGACTGCAAGTTTATAGTTTGTACCATCTACTGAAGACCATACAGCAAATTTTCCTTTGTTTACAAACTCATTTAAAACCTCTGGATAGTCATCTAAAATATAGATTTTAACCTCATGACCATCTAAATTTTGAACCTCTACCGGTTCATTGCTTAAAACCTCGAAAACACGTTCATTTAATTTCATGTAATATACCTAATATGTTCCTTTCTTTAGTATTTACATTTACAATTATATCATTTTTAATAAATATGTAAAAATCTTTTTTATATTATTTTAACAAATTAAAAGCTCTTAATTTTAAATTAATAAAAATTATGCATATTTAAAGATAAAAGTACCAACCTAGTTGATACCTAAATGATTAATCTATTCTTCAATTTTCTTACTTTTATCTTTACAAGGAATAAAAGCTAGCCAGCCTTAAAATAAAAAAGAGCTAAATAATTAGCTCAATTAGAAAAACATATTAAAGAAATTACCAATAATGTTATTTTCATACATAAATTTTGAAATACGCCATTTACTACTTTGAAGCTGGAGGTCATTTATAATCCACTGCTGGAAGCCATTAAATGAATTAGCTTGCATAACGAATGTAAGTACAAATAATACTAGGCATACACCTAAATAGGTTAAAATTAAATAAAATACAACACCAAGAAGACCATCTAGGAAGCGAATAAACCTAGATTGGCGGCAGGCTGCTACAAGAAGCTTTAATAAAAAGCAAAGCACGCTTATACCAATGAAAAGAATAAAGAAGGAAATAACTGCACAAATTAGCTTTGAGCATGTATTTGCGACACTGCTATAAATCTTTACAGGCTCAAGTGAAATATCTACATTTTTAGTAATAAATGATGGTAATCCTAAGGCCTTAAGCACATCCAGCAGAAGCCATCCCCGGCGCAACGAAGAACAGGATTTTTTGCCATAAAATTTTCCTTAAATTTATCAGCTAGTGAGGCTCCCCAAATTTTATATGTGAATATATTGGAAAATTGTCTACAAAATAATAGCGAAAACACAAATCCACATAATGAATTAGCCATACTAATAAACTTAGTTAAAAAGCCCTTCCTAAAACCAATTACAATAAATACCATAACTGCTAATATAATCACAATACTTATAATAGAACAATATTCGTAATACGCTAGTAGCATATCAATACACCTCCACTCTTTTATTACATTAAGAATTTTACCATAATTTTAGCTTTTTAACCATAAATAAAAGCTTTTTTGTAGAAATATTTAAATTTAAGAATTATAATTGATACAGGATGTGATTTAAATGAATTTAATTAATGATTTTCAAGAGCTTTTAAAAAAGAATAATATAAAGGCCTTCGTTATTCCTACATCTGATTATCATCAGAGTGAATATGTAAGTAGCTTTTTTAAGGCCCGAGCCTATCTATCAGGCTTTACGGGCTCAGCCGGAACACTTGTTATAACTACAAATGAGGCTCGTCTATGGACTGATGGTAGATATTTCATTCAGGCTGCTCATGAGCTTGAGGATAGTGGTATTAGCCTTATGAAAATGGGTACTCCTGGTACGCCAACAATATTAGAATATTTAAGCTCCATTATTGGACCAAATGATACTCTAGCCTTTGATGGTAGAGTAATTAGCACCGCTGATTATTTAAGCTATAAGGAGCATATTGCTGGCAATATCAAAATGGATTTAGATCTTGTAAACGAAATTTGGCAGGATCGTCCTTCTCTTCCTTCGGAAATGCTTTATGAGCTTGAGCAAATATTTGCCGGTGAAACCTACGAAGCTAAAATCCAAAAGGTCATTGATAGCCTTCACAAGGATGGGCTTGATTCTTTATGCCTAACATCACTTGAGGATCAGGCTTGGCTATACAATCTAAGAGGTAATGATGTTGCCTACACACCTGTCTTTTTAGCCTTTACCTTTATTATTGGCAATGATGTCCATTTATTTATTGATTCTAAAAAGATTAATGAAAATGTCCATCATATTCTAAGCCATTATGGAGTTAAAATTCATGATTATAATGATGTTTATAGCTATGCTAAGAATTTAAATGGAAAGAAAATATTAGTTGATAAGACTAAGGTAAACGCTCTTCTTTATACCCTACTTTCTTCTCACAACAGCATTACCTTTAAAGAAAATCCAACTCTTCTTCTTAAGGCAATTAAAAATGAGATTGAAATTAAAAATACTAAATTTGCCCATGAGCTTGATGGTGTAGCTATTGTTAAGTTTATGAAATGGGTTAAGGAGACTGTTTTAGAAAAGGAAATTACCGAGCATGACGCCGAAGCCTATCTTGAGGAAAAGCGTAGAGAGCGTCGTGAGCTAATTGATTTATCATTTAGTACGATTTGTGCCTACAAGGAAAATGCCGCTATGATGCATTATAACGCTCTTAATGGTAATAATGCTAAGCTTAAAAATGAAGGAATGCTTCTAGTAGATAGTGGTGGACACTATCTTTATGGTACAACCGATATTACAAGAACAATTAGCCTTGGACATCCAACTAAGGAGGAAAAGCTTTATTTTACAACCGTTTTAAAATCAGTAATTGACCTAGCAGATACCGTCTTTTTAAAAGGCTGTACAGGCCAAAATCTTGATATTAAGGCTCGTGCTCCAATTTGGAAAATGCTAATTGATTATAAATGTGGTACTGGCCATGGTGTTGGTCACATTCTTTCCGTTCATGAGGCTCCTAATGGCTTCCGCTGGCAAAGCGTTAAGGAAAGAAACGATAGCGCCGTTCTTCTTCCTGGTATGATTACCACTGACGAGCCAGGTATCTACCTTGAGGGTAAGCTTGGTATTCGTACCGAAAATGAATTATTATGTAAGGAGCTTGAAACAAATGAGTGGGGCACCTTCTATGGCTTTGAAACCATTACCTACGCTCCGATTGATCTTGATCTTGTAGATGATAGCCTTCTTACCGCTGATGAAAGGCATTGGCTAAATGATTATCACAAAAATGTTTATAAGCTATTAAGCCCATATCTTGATGATGAAACGAAAAAATGGCTTCGTCATTACACTAAAGCCATCTAGTAAAAAAAAGACATTTAATGCTTTGCATTATTTGTCTTTTTTAATCTCTTTTAATACATTTTGTGATTATATTACAAACCACTTCAATTGACTTTTACATATTTCCGTAATGGTTATATAATCATAATCCTTTTCATTAATATGCTGAATTAAAGCCTCATCCATTAAACAAGCGGAATTATAATATTTACTTTCATTTTGAGCCATAATGAGGCCCCTCCAGCTTATTCTTCAGAAATTTCACGAGCTAATCTTATTATATCATAAGCATATTTTTTCTTGCCATCTTCAAGAATCTTTTTATAAATGGGATAATTAATACTAACAAGTAAAATACCACCAAGGCCAATGATAATTCCTAAAATAAACATGGCATTTTCGCTACCAATTACCTTCTTCGCATATTCCTTTGCGATTGATTATGCATAAATTTTATCTGTATTCATTTTTTACTTCATCCTCTAATTTGCGACTATATTTTAACAAGAAAAGAGGAAAGCCCCAACAACACAAACGTACAAAAATATTGATTTAAATATTATTTAAAAAAGCTTAGGAATTTCCTAAGCATCTTTATTATTTTCATTTTTGTAAAATCTAACCACATTAATATGAGGCGGGTTAAAGATTCTTAGCCTAAAATCCTTACCACCAAGCCCAGCACTAACAAACATAATCTTATTATCTATATAGTAGCGTCCCTTAGTATATTTAGGAAAAAGCCCCTGGTCAGGTGCGTAAAGGCCCCATTTTCCCAGCCTAAACTGACCACCATGTGCGTGACCTGAAAAGATATATTTTCCTTTATAATATTTTATAGCTTCAGGATTATGAGCAAGAACAATATCGGCATCTAGCTTTGATATTTTAGATATATCATTTTTAATAATGGGTTCTTCACCCATTATTTTTATACCCTTATAATCAAAAATTTGTTTACCTAGTATAGTTAGATTTAAGCCTTTAAGCTCTTCTAAATAAGGATAAAGCATTTCCTTAAGCCTTAATTCATGGTTTCCTAGCACATAAAAGCTTGGATAAATACTTAAGGCCTTAATAAGCTCTAGGGATATTTTTAAATTATCCTTAGGCCCATCAACCATATCACCTGTATATAAAATAAGATCGGGATTAATTTTTTTATTTTTTTTTACTAGTCTTTTAATATTAAGCCTTCTTGAGTGTAAATCAGAAATTTGACAAACTGTTAGCTTGAAGGAAGCCTCTTCTTCAAATAATTTAAAATCAATATGATAGTTATCATAAAAAAGATATGCAATAAATACTACAATTATACTAGCAATAATAAAAAGCATTAGTCTATTAAAAACTCCTTAAGAATTTTTTTTACATCATCAAAGCTTGTAGCCTGATTAGCCTTATTTTTAATTTGTGCACTACCCTGCATACCCTTTAAATACCAGCCCACATGGCTTCTCATTTCCAATAAAGCTAATCTTTCACCCTTTAATTTTAAAAGCCTTTCATATTGCTCGACAATCATATTATAAATATCAGCCTTTGTTGGCTTTATAAATTCCTCATTATTAAAATAAGCATTAATTTCCTTAAAAATCCAAGGATTACCTAAGGCCCCACGACCAATCATAATTGCCTTACAGCCTGTATATTCCAACATATGCTTAGCTGATGGTCCATCAATGATATCACCATTACCAATAACCGGAATACTAACTGCCGAAACAACATCCCTAATAACATCAAGGTTAGCATGACCACTATACATTTGCGCCCTAGTTCTTCCGTGAACAGCAATCGCCTTAGCACCTGCACGCTCAATCATTTTCGCATTTTCTACCGCATTAATACTATTGTCATCCCAGCCAATTCTTATTTTAACCGTAACAGGAAGCGGAGTTGCCTCAACTACGGCTTTCGTTATTTCATAAACCTTATTAGGATCCTTAAGAAGCGATGAGCCTGCACCGGCTCTTTTAGCAACCTTATTAACAGGACAGCCCATATTAATATCAATAATATCTGCATCGGTATTTTCATAAATCCACTTAGCTGCGTATACAAGGCTTTCAACATCCGCACCAAAAATCTGCATTGAAAGAGGATGCTCAGCTTCATTTACACCGGTCATTTTAATAGTTTTAGCATTATGAAATGACAATGCCTTATCACTAATCATTTCACATACCACAAGCCCGGCACCCATTTCCTTACAAATGCTTCTAAATGCTTCATTTGTAATCCCAGCCATTGGTGCTAAAACTAATTGGTTATCAATTTCTACATTACCTATTTTCCACTTCATTCAATATCACCCTTAAAGTATCCTTAATATATTCAATCGGAAGACCAATAATATTATCCAATGAGCCCTTATAGCTTTGAATTAATTTTCTTCCCTCACCTTGAATTGCATACGATCCAGCCTTATCATAAGGCTCCTTAGTATCTAAATAGCTATTTATCATTTCCTCTGTTAAAGCCTTAAATTCAACATAAGACTTGACATACATTGTCATACATAAATTAGAGGAAATAATTGAAACACCCGATACTACCTCGTGTACTCTTCCACTAAAGGCTTTAAGTGTACGATACGCATCCTCTCTATCCTTAGGCTTTCCATATATTTTCCCATCTAGGCAAACAATTGTATCAGTTGAAAGAATAACATCATTAGGAAAATCCTGATAAACAGCTTCGCCCTTTCTTCTAGCTACATTCATAACATTTTGATATGGAGTTAAGGAAGCATCCATCGTTTCATCTGTATTTTTTGACTCAATTTTAAATTTAAATCCCTCACGCTCAAGAATTTCTTTTCTTCTTGGTGATTTACTTGCTAAAATAAGTTCCATTTTATTACGACCCTTCTTGACTTAAAAATTTTAACATAATTAAATCTTTTTCTCAATATATATGATTTTATATGACATTTTATGAAGCTAAATTAATCTATAATAATTCCTGGTGATACCCATGTATAAATATTTTAAGTACATTATCATAGCCTTAACAC
>URFB01000004.1 GCA_900547045.1 uncultured Mollicutes bacterium | reverse complement strand
TTGTTAAATACAATTATGAGGAGGTAGCCTTACTTGCAAGGCTAATGCGAGCTGAGGCCGAGGGTGATGGTAAAATGGGCATGCTGCTAGTGGGGAATGTTGGTATTAACCGTGTAAGAGGAAATTGCCTGGATTTTAAAAATATCAATACCATTACAAAAATGGTTTATCAATCACCTGGTGGCTTTGAGGCGACTACGAAGTCTTATTTCAACCAAAGAGCACGTGAGGTAGATAAAAAGCTAGCTATGCGCGTCATTAATGGTGAACGCTTTAGCCCAGCTAAAACCGCCCTTTGGTTTTATAATCCCTTTGGTGATGGCTGTAGAGCCTCTTGGTTTGGACAATGGAATAGCGGAAAATACAAGAACCATTGCTTCTACCAGCCAAATGAAAGTGAAAATTGCTACTAGGAGGAAATTTATGAATTATTGTGGTGCGTATATGCAGTATCCTTATTTTATGGGGCCTATGTATAGCCCTCAGACGAGTCAGCAGGCCTTTAATGAGGAATCCTATATTGAAAATATCCTAAGATTAAATTTAGGCAAAAAGGTTTCCGTTTATATGAATTTTGAGCAAAGCCAGTGGGGCTCTAAAATATTTAAAGGAACCCTTGAGGCTGCAGGAAAGGACCATATCATTATTTCTGATGATGAGAGCAATATGCGATATTTACTTCTTTCCATTTATTTAGATTATATTACCTTTGATGAGGAAATAAACTATTATTATCCTTATGAAGCACCAAATAACAAATAGAGCTACCAGCTTGGCAGCTCTTTTGCTATTTAATATTTGTTAATTCCTCTTTAGGATCAATTTTAAAAATATATTTAAAAGCACCAAACATCATAATGCTTGACGCAAAAAGCCAAGCTAGTGGATCGGCAAAGGTTAAACCTAATAAGGACTTAGAAGATGCATTAATGCTAATTGGTCCCCCATTAATTAAACGTGGAGCAATTAAACAAATTGAGGTTCTAGCTACAAGCTCACCAATTCCAGCAAGGAAGGGGTATAGTGCTACACCAACACCCTGAAGGGAGTTTCTTAGGACAAACAAAATTCCTAACAAGAAATACAAGGATAAATCACAATATAGATACATATTACCATAATGGATAGTAATATCATTAATTTTATCAGCCGAATAAAAGATATGAAGATAAAAGCCCTTAATGGTACATAAAAGTCCAATTCCTGCACATAGCAAATAAATGATAAAGACAATTAAAAAGGCTTGCTTAACACCGCTTTTAACTCTTTTTTGATCATTTGATCCATAGTTTTGGCCACAAAATGATAGCATCGCTGTACCTAGAGCGTTAAAAGGACACATTAAAAAGTTATTAAGCTTAGTTGCGGCCCCAAAGCCATTTTGAGCGTATGCTACTACTACCTCACCTGAGGCTGAGGTATCAAACTTGACAATAACAGCCTGCATTACAATAAGACCAATACATAAAATAGAAAATTGGAAGGCAAGAGGAAGCCCTAGTTTTAAATGTCTTAAAATAAAGCTTCCGCTCATTTTAAAATCATCCCTCCTAAGATGATATTCCTTATAGTGAATAAAGGTATAGCCAAAGCAGCCAATTGCAGCTATTGCTTGAGCAATAACTGTTGCGATAGCGGCACCCTTTACACCCCATTTAAAGGCGGCGATAAATAGGAAATCTAAAATGATATTTAAAACCGTTGAAAAGATTAAAAAGATAAGGGGTGTTAGAGAATCTCCTACGCTTCTTAAAAAGGAGCAAATAAGATTATAGAAAATCTGACAAATCGTACCAACAAAGATTATGAAGACATAGGTATAGGCTGCCTCGTAAATTTCATTTTGAACAGGATTTGAAGAAGCTTTAAGACCAATTGACATAAGTAATGGGTTAATACATAAAACGGCAATTATAGTCAAAATAAAGCTTATTACAAAGGATAAAACGATTTGGGTGGCGAGGGATTTTTTTACACCATCTATATTTTTTTGTCCGATGTAGTTAGATGTAACAACGGAAAATCCTGCCGTACAGCCAAAGGCAAACTGGAGAACGATGAAGACAATGTTACCGGTGTTATTTACACCTGCAACCTGATTTTCATTTAAATACTGACCACATATCGCTGCGTCTGCGATTGTATATATTTGCTGGAAGACATAGCTTAAAAGAATGGGAATTGAAAACCAAACTATTACCTTCCAAATTGAACCCTTTGTTAAATCAATCGGCTCAAATAATTTTTTTAATTTATTCATAAAAATCACCTTTTTTACAATAAAAAATTATAGTGATTTTTTATGAATTGTAAAGTGATTTTTTTAATTTTTTTATATAAAAAAATCTAGACCTAAGTCTAGATTCATTAATCCATGTATTCAACATGATTGACATATTCAAGGGCTTTAATACTATTTAGTAGTACTTCGTGATTAATATATTTACCTTGTTCATTTTTATTAATCTTTAAAGCAATTGAATATACACTTAGTCCTGTATTAGCATAGGCAGGGTCGTATGCAATTGATAAAACCTGAATATTATTACTTCTAACATATTCTAGAAGCTTCTTTAAATCGGGTCTTGATAATAGTTCAATATGAATATCGACAAGCTTTGCTTTACCCTGAAGGCTTTGCTCAATCTTTGGTAGTAAGACTAGAGCCAGTAAAATTACAATTGCAGAGGCAATTGCCATTGTATAAAAGCCAATGCCAATTGCAAGACCAACACATCCACATGCCCATAGGGCCGCAGCGGTCGTAAGACCTCTTACCTGATTACGACTTGTAACCATAATTGTACCAGCTCCTAAAAAACCAATGCCTGTTACAACACCAGCACCTAAACGAGCCGTGTCAGATGTTTCCTCGATAAATTGGTTAGTCATCATTGCTGCACATGAGCCTAAGCAAACTAAAATATAGGTTCTAAGTCCGGCTACATGATGCTTCGAAGCACGTTCAGCACCAATTATTCCACCAATTAAGCAAGCAAGCACTACTCTAAGTATTACTGACCATACGTTAATATCATAAGCCCAATCCCCCACTAACTTTACTATCGGATCTTGATAGCTAAGTAGCATAAATATCACTTCTCTTTCTTTTATATTATCTGTAGAGTAAGTATACCATATTTTACAATATTAAAGAAGAGATATTTTACGAAGAATATAAAAAATTATTCCTAAAGAATCTAAAAGGTATCAAGATCATGATTAGTATCATGATTAGCTTTTTTTACCATTCCGCTAATTCTAATTTCGAGGCTAGAGCCAGACTCAAGGCTGATATTAGAAATAACAACCTCATCTAAATTAAATGATACCTCACCAACTGGTGTTAAAACCTCATAATAGCCATTAGGCATTGGGTCTAGAATTCTTACCGAATCATCCTTTAGGCAAAAGCCTGTAATGTTTTTGTCTCCTAAATTTTTTAGGGTAATAATAAAGGTAATGGTATCCTCAGGAAAATAATAATCGTTAGGCTTATCACATACCTTTTCAATTGAAATTACATCAGGAGTAAATACACTAAAGTTTACTTCTGTAGTCTTAAGTGCTTCTTCTGCTTCCTCATGTCTATACATATTTAAAAAGCTTTTAATTATGTTTGCCATATGCTCATCTCCATCTAAGCATATGAAAATTAAATCAATTTAATACCAAAATTAAAGAATGATGAATGATAATCATTCATCGCTTTAATTAGTATTTCTTAGAATTAGTACGCATAGCATTTAAAATCGCGATTACGGCCACACCTACATCACCAAAGACGGCAAACCACATATTAGTAATACCAAGGGCCGAAAGAATTAAAATCGCAACCTTTACGGTTAGGGCAAAAATTATATTTTCATAGACAATACGCATTGTCTTTCTTGCAATAAGCTTAGAGATAGCAATACTCTTTAAATCATCATGCATTAAAACAATGTCTGAGGCCTCAATGGCTGCATCAGAGCCAACCCCACCCATAGCAATTCCTATATCCGATTTCATTAAAACAGGCGCGTCATTAATACCATCACCAACGAAGCATAATACATCATGCTCACGCTTAGATAGCATTAGCTTATCAAGCTCCTCAACCTTATTTTGAGGAAGAAGGGAAGCCTTATAGGATGAAAGACCTAATTCATTTGCTACACTTGATGCGATCCGCTCGTTGTCGCCTGTAAGCATTACCGTTTTAGCATTAATTGAATTTAGATAGCTAATCATTTCCTTAGCATCCGCCTTAATTTCATCAGCTATCACAATATAGCCAATGAAATCATTATCAACTGCTACATAAACAACCGAACCAATACTATCTGCTTTTTGATAATCAATTCTATAGGCGTCCATTAGCTTTTCATTACCACATAAAATCTCATGCTCACCTGAGGCTTTAATACCCTTCCCAGCAATATCTTCAATCGTATAGCTTGAAGCAATCTCTTTACCATAGGCCTTTTTAATTGACAATGCAATAGGATGTAGGCTCATCGATTCCGCAATAGCAGCGTAATGTAAAACATCATCCTTCTTCATTTCTGGATATATTTCTTTAATTGCAAAATTACCCTTAGTTAAGGTACCTGTTTTATCAAAAACAAAGATATTAGCTTGATTAAATTTTTCAAGATATGATGAGCCCTTAATTAAAATTCCTTGATTAGAGGCTCCACCAATTCCAGCAAAAAAGGAAAGGGGAACAGATATTACAAGCGCACATGGGCAAGATACTACAAGGAAGCTTAAGGCACGATAAATCCAGGTATCCCAGGTTAGCCAATTACCCTTAAAAATACCCATAAATAAAGGTGGAAGTATCGCAAGGGCTAAGGCTAAATATACAATAATAGGTGTATAAACTCGTGCAAATTTAGTAATAAAATTTTCTGATTTTGATTTTTGAGATGAGGCATTTTCAACTAAATCAAGAATTTTCGCAACGGTTGAGTTACTATATTCCTTTAAAACCTTAATTTCAATTGTCCCATTTAAATTAATCGTACCCGATAACACATTAGCTCCTACACTAACATCTACAGGAATTGATTCACCCGTTAAAGCCTTAGTATCAAGGCTAGCAGAGCCTGATACGACAACCCCATCAAGAGGAATCTTTTCACCTGGCTTTACTAAAATTACATCATCAATTTTGCACTCAGAAGGATCAACTGTTTCATAAGAACCGTCCTCCTTCTTAATGTTAGCATAATCGGGCCTAATATCCATTAGGTTTGAAATGGATTTTCTTGATTTACCGACTGCGTAGCTTTGAAACCACTCACCAACCTGATAAAACAATAATACTGCACAGGCCTCATCAAAGCCCTCAGGACGATGCTCTACAATTCCCGTATAAATTCCTAGACCAAAGGCGCCAATAGTCGCTACACTCATTAAAAAGTTTTCATCAAAAACCTGACCATTTTTGATATTTAAAACAGCCTTTCTTATAACATCATGGCCTATATATAAATAGACAATAAAGTATAAAGCAAAGGGAAGTAAAAAGCCTATATTTTCATTAGGAATGATGGATGCAATACCATTAGGAAAAGATCCTTTAAAGGCATGCTCAAGAACTAAATCAAGAATCTTAATTACTAAAAACGCAGCTAAGGCAATAAGAATTCTTTTTAAATTCCTCTTCTGTTTTTTTGTCATATAACCCTCCTTAGTTGAATAGATGTTCAACTGTTAATTAAAATATATAGTACATATTTACTATGTACCTATATTATATTTTATTCATTAATTTCGAAATCTGGCTCAATCTTTTTAGCAGCCTTTAGTGCAGGCTTTAAAACCGAATCAATATCATCAGCCTCAATAGTCATTTTTTGAGTCATAAAATTAATTTGACAATTATTTACTCCCGCAACCTTTTTAATAGCGTCCTCACACTTTTGAGCACATACGGCGCAATCTACTTCAATACTAAATACCTTTTTCATTTTTATTCCTCCTCTGTAACATGTGCTAATGCACAGCTAAACAAGGTTGATACGTGATCATCATCTAAGGAGTAGATAACCTCTTTTCCTACTCTTTTACACTTTACAAGCTTAGCCTGCTTAAGTGTCCTAAGCTGATGAGATACGGCATACTTAGTCATACCAACAGCCTCAGATATATCACTAACACAGAAATCTCCCTGCTCAAGCACAAATAATATTTTAGATCTTGTTTGATCACCTAAAATCTTAAATAACTCTGATAAATCATTAATTATATCCTCGCTTGGAAGCTGTCCTTTAAGCTCTGCTATATTCATATCATCACCCCTTTACAAGCTCATTATAGCACAGTTGAACATTTTGTCAACTGTTTAATTGTTCATTTGTTTAATTTATCGTTAACCAACTATTATTTTAAAAAAGGGCAAGCACCATCCTTTATTAATTCTTCACTGCTTTTATCAAGGCAGCTCAAGAATTTTTGTAATTTTGTTTCGCTTTTTTGGTAAAAATGTTTACATAAAACTATAAAACAACCTAAAAAGAAAAAAAGGAGGATTTATTATAATTTCCTCCTTTTCAATTTGTTATGTACACTTATTAATTTATACTTAAGTTACACTGATTTGTTTATAGTTCCCATCCAATTAATTTAGAGAGCCTTTAATTATTTTTACACTTTAGACTGTCTACTTGACAAGACCCAGTTCACTCTAAATTGAATCCTCATTATATTCTATTCAGATTGAGTGCTTGAAGCTTCTTCTACTTGAGAATCAGCTACAGGATTTGTAGCTTGACTTGCAACGTCTTCAACTGCCTCATCATCTTCACGTTCAACAATCGCAATTGATGAAACATGCTGATCATCACGAAGACGAATTAGCTTAACACCCTGAGCAGCACGACCAGTTTGAGAAATATCGGCACAGTGCATTCTTATTGTAATACCCTTATTAGTTGTCGCAATAAGATCTAGGTCATCATTAACAGCACAAAGTGAAGCTAGACGACCATTCTTTTCAGTGACATTTAAAGTCTTAACACCCATACCACCACGCGTTTGTAGTCTATACTCATCTACGTCAGTTCTTTTTCCATAGCCCTTTTCAGTTACAACTAAAATATCCTTAACATCATCACGAACAACAGCCATACCAACAATGACATCGCCCTCATTAAGCTTCATACCACGAACACCCGTAGCACTACGGCCAATTTCACGAACATCCTCTTCCTTAAAGCGAATAGCCTTACCATTAGATGCACCTAAGATAATCTCACGATGTCCGTCAGTTACCTCTACCTGTAAAAGCTCATCACCCTCAGCTAGGTTAATAGCGTTAATACCATTAGTACGGATATTTTGGAATTGAGATACGCTTGTACGCTTAATGGTACCATTCTTTGTTGCAAAGAAAATACATTGATCATGATTAGCAATATCAGAAATATTAGTTATAGCCGCTAAGTGCTCTCCTTCCTGGAAGTTAATCATATTTACAAGTGGAATACCCTTAGATGTACGGTTTCCTTCAGGAATTTGATAGCCCTTAAGCTTATAAACACGACCTAAATTCGTAAAGAATAACAAGAAATCATGCGTAGATGTAGAAATTATATGCTCAACGATATCATTTTCCTTAGTCTTGATGCCAGTAATTCCTACTCCACCACGGCTTTGTGAACGATATTCACTTGTCTTCATACGCTTAGCGTATCCTCCACGTGTGACAGTAATTAATACATCATCACGAGGAATTAAATCCTCATTTTCAATATTTAAATCAAGGTGTAGAGCCATTTCTGACTTACGCTTGTCATTATACTTAGCCCTGATTTCAAGAAGCTCATTTTTAATGATTTCTTCCTTATTTTCCTTAGATTCAAGAATATGACGTAGCTTTTCAACCTCTACTTCAAGCTCCTTATATTCCTCTTCGGTCTTTTGTCTAGATAAGCCAGATAAACGACGAAGCTGCATATCAAGAATAGCTTGGGCTTGACGCTCAGATAAATTAAATCTTTGCATTAGAAGGTCCTTTTCCTCACCATTCATTGATCCACGAATAATCTTAATAATTTCATCAATGTGATCAGTTGCAATAATGAAGCCCTCTAAAATATGCATACGCTTTAGATCCTCATCTAGCTCGAAATTAGTTCTTCTTGTAATAACATCGATTTGATGGTTAATATAAACCTCAAGGGCATGCTTTAATGATAACGCCTCAGGCTTACCCTCAACAAGGGCGATATTATTAATACCAAAGCTTGATTGAAGCTGAGTATATTTAAATAAATTATTTAAAAGAACATGAGGGTTAACATCATTTCTAACCTCAATAACGATACGCATACCCTTCATGCTTGATTCATCACGAAGATCAACAATACCATCAACGATATGCTCCTTAGCAACCTCACCAATTCTTTCAAGAATAGTTGATTTTCTAATACCATAAGGAATTTCGCTTACAATAATTTCGGCATGCTGCTTACGGTTCTTAGGCTCAATAATTTCACATTTAGAACGAACAACAATCGTACCAATTCCGGTATTATAGGCTTGTCTTAAGCCATCAGCGCCCATAATGATTCCACCTGTAGGGAAATCAGGACCAGGAATAAAGTGCATTAAATCCTCGCTTGTTAGCATTGGATTTTCCATTAATGCGATAGTACCATCAATAACCTCACCTAAATTATGAGGTGGGATATTAGTTGCCATACCAACGGCAATACCAGTTGCACCATTAACAAGTAAATTAGGAATACGCGCAGGTAAAACCGCAGGCTCTAATTCAGTTGCATCATAGTTTGGTACAAAATCAACAGTATTTTTTCTTAAATCTCTTAGCATTTCCGCAGAGATTTTTGACATACGGGCCTCAGTATAACGCATCGCTGCGGCGCCATCACCATCGATAGAACCGAAGTTTCCGTGTCCATCTACAAGTGGATATCTATAGCTGAAGTCCTGAGCCATACGTACTAGGGCTTCGTAAATAGATGAGTCACCATGTGGGTGATACTTACCCATTACGTCACCGACAATACGAGCTGATTTTTTATGTGCTACATTGTAATATACCTTAAGCTCATCCATACCGTATAAAATACGACGCTGAACAGGCTTTAGACCATCTCTTGCGTCGGGCAAGGCACGGTCGACAATAACACTCATTGCGTAATTTAAAAATGATCGCTTAAGCTTTCCTGAAAGCATTACAGAATCAATTTTTCCATGATTATATTCTTGACTTGAGGAAATTTCTCCTACCTGAAGCTTTTCTTCTTCATCATCAAGAGCTTCATTATTTTCATTTAAATTCTTCTCATCGTTTTCCATAAGTAACCTCCTTAAGCATCAATTTCTGCGTATTGAGCATTTTCTTTGATAAATTCCTTACGAGGCTCAACCTCATCACCCATTAGCATTGTAAAATACTTTTCAGCAATTACAGCATCATCCATTGTTACACGTGTAAGGGTACGCTTTTCTGGGTCCATTGTTGTTTCCCAAAGCTGTGAAGGATCCATTTCTCCAAGACCCTTATATCTTTGAATAGCAGATCTTTCTCCCATTTCCTTAAGGAAAGAATCCTTTTCCTCATCAGAATAAGCATATTCAACACGCTTACCATTTTGAATCTTATATAGAGGTGGTTTAGCGATATAAATATAGCCGGCATCAATTAGACCTGGCATAAAGCGGAAGAAATAGGTTAAAAGTAAGATACAAATATGATCACCATCGACATCGGCATCGGTCATGATAACAATTTTATGATATCTTGCCTTTTCAAGATTAAAGGTATCAATAACACTACCATTTTCATCACGAGCCTTAAAGCCAGTTCCGATACATGAAAGCATTGTTTGAATTTCATTGTTTTGAATAGCACGCTCATAAGAGGCCTTTTCAACGTTTAAAACCTTACCACGAAGCGGTAAAATTGCTTGATACATCGAGTTACGTCCTTGCTTAGCAGAACCACCGGCTGAATCTCCCTCGACTAGGTATAATTCGCACTTTTCAGCGTCCTTAGAACGACAATCCGCAAGCTTAGAGGCTATTCCTAAAGAATCAATTGGTGATTTACGACGTGTCATAACACGGGCCTTTTCAGCTGCCACACGAGCCTTTCTTGCCATATCACACTTAGCTACAATAGCCTTTCCTGCATCAGGATTTTCAAGTAAATACTCAGCTAATGATTCACCAAAAATCTTATTTACAATACCACGAACCTCACTATTTCCTAGCTTAGTCTTAGTTTGTCCTTCAAATTCAGGGTTAGGGTGCTTAACAGAAATAATAGCTGTTAGTCCTTCCTTAAAGTCATCATTTTTAAGATCCTCATCATCAGCCTTAAAAATTTTAGCATCATGAGCATATTTATTAATCTCACGACGAAGAGCTAGCATAAAGCCCTCCTCATGGGTACCACCCTCGTGAGTATGAATATTATTAGTAAATGATAAAACATTAGCACTATAGCCATCGTTATAGTGAATTGCTACCTCAATTGAAATATTGGTCTTATCATCAACACCCTCAGCGTAAATAACAGTATCGCCAATACCAGGAATTTGATTACGGTCTTTATCAAGGAACTTAGCATATTCAACAATACCACCCTCATAGTGATATGAATATTCTTGCTTAGAAGCCTCATCTCTTAAATCACGAATTGTAATACGAAGGCCTTTATTAAGGAAGGCAAGCTGCTGAATACGAGCTCTTAGCGTTTCAAAATCATAAGTAGTTGTTTCAGTAAATATTTCAGGGTCAGCCTTGAAAGTTACCTTAGATCCGGTATCAGAAATATCACAATCACCAAGAACACGTAAATCCTCGATTACCTGACCTCTTTCAAAGCGTTCCTCATAGATATGACCATTACGCTTAACACGTACCTCTAGCCACTCAGATAGGGCATTTACAACGGAAGCACCTACACCATGTAGACCTCCTGATACCTTATATGATTTACCATCAAATTTACCACCTGCGTGAAGAACTGTAAAAATAGTCTCTACGGCAGGACGCTTAGTCTTTGGATGCAAATCAACAGGCATACCACGGCCATTATCGGTAACAGAAATAATATCACCCGGTAAAACCTCAACCTCAATATGGTTACAGAAGCCTGCAAGGGCCTCATCGATTGAGTTATCTACGATTTCCCAAACAAGGTGATGTAATCCTCGGCTTGATGTTGAACCGATATACATACCTGGTCTTTTTCTTACTGGCTCTAGTCCCTCAAGTACCTGAATACTAGAGGCACCATACTTCTCTTCCTCTTCTAAATTTGCCATAATTTTCACTCCTTTAAATTGATTATATAGGCTTGATTAATCAAATCACTAGGTATATTTTCAATACTAGTAGTTGTAATAAAAGCTTGATTTTGTTCTAATAAATATTTAACAAGACAGCTACATCTTCTATCGTCTAAGCATGAAAAAACGTCGTCTAAAAGTAAAGCCGGCTCTTTTTTATTAAGCTTAAAGCTTAGCGATGCAAGGACTATTCTTAAAATTAAGGCGACGCTTCTTAGCTGTCCTTCAGACGCAAATTGGCTCGCCTCAAGCTGATTCAAATAAAAAATATAATTATCGCGGTGAACACCAAAATTAGTTACATGAGTATTTTTATCATACTCAAGCTTCATATCATAAAAGGCGTCTAAATCATCAGTATTGATTGATTTTAAATATTTTATCTTTATCAGTTCCTCATAGCCTAAAATATTTTTAAGATTTTCAAATTCATTATTAAGAATCTTAATCATTTTTTCACGTAATGCCATTATTTTTAGCTGACGTAAATTCATTTCCTTAGTAATGGCTTTAAGTAAAATTTCATCAGACCCAGGATATTTTAAAAGCTCATTTCTTTTTTTAAGAAGCTTTTTATAATCCTGAATAAGCTTTAAATAGCTTTTATTTCTTAAAGAAATTTCCAAATCAAAAAAATTGCGTCTTAATGCCTTTTCACCCTTAACAATATTAATATCAGTAGGTGAAAATAAAACGGTTTGAAAATGCCCAATATAATCAGAAAGCTTTAAGATTGGATTTCCATTAATCAGCATTTTTTTTCCTGTTTGACTTAAAATAACCTCATAATTATCATCATCATTTGTAAGGGCTATTTTAGCATAGGGATCATTAAAGCGAATTAGCTCCTTAAAATCCTTAGTTTTAAAGGATGAGCCAACCGAAGCTACATAAATTCCCTCAAGAATCGTTGTTTTACCAATGGCATTAGGACCGACTAGGATAATTAATCTATGATTAGTATTTAGTGATACATTTTTAAGACGGCGTAATGATTTAAGCCGAATAGCTGTTATCATACAATTTTATATTCCTTATTAAGGACCTTAATTGTCATTCCTTTATAAAGCTTACGACCACGACGGGCCTCAAGCTCTCCATCAACTAAAACGGTATTTTCAGCTAAAAACCATTTAGCTTCACCACCAGAGGAAATGACATTTGCAATCTTTAATAATTGTCCTAAGGTAATATATTCTGTTGTAATAGCAATGTTCTCCATAAAATCACCACGTTTCTATCATATTATAGCATAAAATTAAAAATAATGCTAGTATTTTAGGGTTTTATATGTAAATGAAAAAAATCACATTTTAGAACAAAAAAGCCCTAAAACGTAATTTTAAGGCTTATTTTTATTTAATTTTGATTAAATTAATCCATTCTAACAGGTAAAATTAGCTGGCAAAGATTAGGCTCTAACTCAGAAGAAATAACAAATGGACGAATAGCCTCAGAGAAGTTTAGGGTAATCTCTTGGCTTGTAAAGCTTCTTAGGGCTTCAACAAGATATCTTGATGAGAAGCCAATACGAATAGTTTCAGTTGAATTAATTCCTGTAGGAATAATTTCTTCCTTCGCATCTCCAATTTGCGCATTTTCAGTTGAAATTTCAACGCTTTGATCATTTTTAAGTAAAAGCTTAATAATAGAGTAGGTAATTTCACGATCCTTTTCCTTGTCACGAGGAGAAAGAAGGCTTACACGCTCAACTGCCTCAAGTAGCTCTTCCTTATTAAACTTAATATTAATAGGGAAGCTAGGTGGAATTAATCTTGATGTATCAGGATAGGTTCCATCTAAAAGACGAGTTTGGAATAAAACATTTTTAAATTTGAAAAGTAAGCTCTTGCTAGAAAAATATAAATCTAGGCAATCCTCATAGGTATCAATTGATTTAGAAATTTCATCAAGTGATTTATTAGGTATAGTAATGTTAAAATCATTGTAATCGCCATTAATAGGAACAATTACCTTAGAAAGACGATATGAGTCAGTTGCGATAGCTGTTAATTTATTGTCATGAAGATTTAAATTAACACCTGTAAGAATTGGCTTCTTCTCTGATTGGCTGGTTGCGAAAACAGTTTGACGAATGATATTCTTTAAAACGGGCGCTTCAATTGATACGGGATTTTCAAGGCAAACAAAGTCAATTGTTGGATAATCGATATAATCCATTACGTGAAGCTTATATTCAGCACGGTCAGCCTTAATTGATAAAATTTTATCTTCAATTAGAGTTAGAGTTACAACCTTAGAGGAAACCTTTCTTATAATATCAATAAAGAAACGTCCAGGAATAACAGTTTTTCCAGGCTCAGTAATTGATAAGGATTTATCAGATACAATAACCTGAACAGAAAGATCTATATTTGATGATGTCATATATAAATCATCCTTAGTAACTTCCATTTTAATACCTGTTAAAATAGGCATAGGGCTTTTTTGAGGTAAACCTCTAGAAATATTATTTAAATTTTCAAGTAAAACATCACGATCAATTGTAAAATTCATAATTATGCTCCTTTATATATTTTTTTTATGTTTTATTATTATTTATTATTAGTGAATGTGGAAATGTGGAAAACTCCAAAAAACGGCTTAAATACCACGTTTTTATTATATCACAAACGGTGGAAAAATGGCAGATAATTATGGGGAAATTTATTAGTTTACCCCATTTTTTTTAGGATGTAATCAATAGCCATTTTGGTTTTCTCATCTCTATCCTTATTATGCGAAACCTTCTCAACCGCCGCTATTACGGTTGTATGGTCTCTTCCGCCTAAAAGGGTACCAATTTTTTTGTATGGTAGGTTATATTTATTTTTTAAAATATACATACAAATATGTCTGGCATCTACGTAAAGAGCCTGGCGCTTTGAGCCGATTAGGTCATCAATCGAAATTTTATAAAAATCCGCTACGATTGACTTAAGATTTTCATACTCGTCACCAGTTCCGCCATTTTGACGGGTTTTAATTAAAGGCTCAATGGCTTTTTTAGCAAAATCTAGGTCAATTTCCTTCTCCTCACAAATAGCCATATTAATAACACGGTTTAGGGTAGACTCTAAATCTCTTATATTATTAGGGAAGGTAGCGGCGATATATTTTAATACATCATCTCCAATGATTGAATCATAGGAATCAGAAAGCTTTCGCTTTAAAATTTTAACACGATGCTCAAGGTCAGGAAGCTTTATATCAACAGCCATACCCCAGTTAAATCGGGTCGTAAGACGCTCCATTATATCAAGTTGATCAGCTGGCTTATCAGATGTAATAACAATTAGCTTATTATTATCGTGCATTTGATTAAATAATTTAAAGAATTCTGCCTGTGATTTTTGAGCCCCCTTCAAAAGCTGGATATCATCAACTAAAAGAACATCCAAATTATCATACTTTTGATGGAATTTAGTATAGGCATCAACCGTGTCTCCTTCATCATCAAGCAAAAGCCTTTTTGCCTGGTGAGAGGCCTTAGTATAATCAGATATATAGGTAGTTGCGGGAATAAATAGGACCTTTTTAGAAGGATCATTATCCAAAATAGCATTACCAATGGCCTGCATCAAATGGGTTTTTCCAAGTCCTACTCCTCCAAATATATATAAGGGGTTGGCAATAAAAACACCTTGGTCAGGATTTGATACCTGCGTTGCAATTCGAAAGGCAAATTTATTAGATTCACCAACAACGAAGGAATCAAATGAATATGAGGCATTAAGATTAGATTGGAAGCCTTCATCAGGAAGATTTACGGTAGTGGGCTTGCTAGCTTCTGTAATCTGCTCTTCGGTTACAAATTTTAATCTAATGGTTTGATTTGAAATTGATGAAACAATTTTTTGAATATTATTAGAGTAAAATTTTTCAATTTTTGTCTTTATAAGCGGAGATGGACATAAAATATAAACAACGCCGTTGCTAACCTTTATAACCTTATTAATATCATTGAAGGTCGACATGTAGGCTTCTTCATCATATGCCTCTTTAAGCTTTTCCTTGGTTTGGTTCCAAAGTGTTTGATATTGCTCCATAGATTTCCCTTCTTTCCTCGTAAGTAAATGATACCACTTTATACACATTTTACAACAAAAAGTTTTCCACCAAAAATGTGGATAACTTTGGTTGAAAAAATTGTCAAAAATGAGTTATTAACATAAAAAATGGGGATAATTTCGAAAAATAAATGGCTTAGCTAAAAGAAAAGTGAAAGTTTTCCACATTTCCACATTCGCAGCGATTGTGGGTTAAAAGTTTTCCACATTTTCCCCCTTTTTTATGTGAAAAAAGATGTTGAAAAGTCGAATTTTATACCAATTTGCCACAATATTTAGAAAAATGCTAAAAATTTTGAATAAGCTGAAATTTAAAAGATTGATGCTTATTCAAAATTCATGAGCTTGCATTTTTTAATTTTGTAATATAAATTTAAAAAATAAAAAAAATAGGGTTGACAAAAATCCATGCTTTTTGTTATAATGTTTTACGCATGGTTTCGTAAGAAAGGCAGGCTGTTAGTATGAAAAGAACATATCAACCAAATAAGCACAAGAGAAAAGTAACTCATGGTTTCCGTGCTAGAATGTCAAGCGTTGGTGGACGTTTAGTTATTAAGCGTCGTCGTCAAAAGGGTCGTAAACGCCTATCAAAGTAATTAAATAATGATGATAAATACTAGAACTACTCGAATCATTTAATTTTTAATTTTTTTGAGTAGTTCTTTTATTTTTTTAAGGAGATATTCATGAACAAACAATATCGCGTTAAAAGAAATGAAGACATTGAAGCTATTTTGAAAAAAAAGGATTCATATTCTAATAAATATTTTGTAGTATATAAAAAAGAAAATCACGAAGCCAATAATTTTAGATATGCGATTAGTGTTGGAAAGAAAATCGGTAATGCTGTAGTAAGAAATAAGGTTAAACGCCAACTACGCAGCGCGATTGATTCAATTTTGGTTCCAACAAGCAAAATGGATGTTTTCGTCGTAGCAAAATCTAGCATATTGAATATTTCATATGCAGAAATAGTTAAACAACTAATTTATTTGTTTAATAAACTTAATATAGAAAATAAAGGAGCATAATTGTGAAGGTATTTTTTACAAAAAATATTAATAAAATTGCAATGATTGCGGTTTTAATTGTAGTTGTTGGTGCTCTTGCAAGCTGTCGTCAAGGCGCTTGGCCAACTACTCCTTATACTACTTGGGCTGCAGAATGGAAATTTTCTGGCTTTTGGCAAGGATTATGGGGTTGGCCAGTTGCTTTACTTTCATACCCAATTGCTTGGTTAATGGGTACAATTGGTCGTCTTTGTGGTAATTCTTATGCGTGGGGTATTGTTTTTACAACTATTATTGTAAGAACAATTGCTTGGCCAATTTATTCTAAGCAAAATAGTACATCATTAAAGATGACACTACTTCAGCCAGAAATGGAAAAAATTCAAAGAAAATATCAAAATCGTAAGGATCCTGAATCACAACAACGTATGCAGCAAGAAACTTTAGCCTTATATAAGAAATATAAGATGAATCCTCTTGGTTGTGGCTTTACAATGATTCTTCAGTTTCCTCTTTTCATGGCAATGTATGAATGTGTAAGACGTATTCAACTTACAGAAACTCTTGATGGTGTTGTAAGTGCATCGGGACGTTTTACTCTTGGTAATACAAAGTTATTTGGTTTCTTTGATATTAATACAGCTGTTATGGGTCAAAATGATGGTATTGTAAAGGCTTCTGCTTGGCAAGATATTTTCTTTGGTATTTTAGTCGCAGTATTATTCTCTGCAGTAACACTTTTAAGCCAAAAGCTTGCAAGTAGGCCTCCAAAATATCAAAAGCAACGCCGTAGTGTTAAAACTCAAGAGCAGGAGCGCCAACAAAAGACAATGAAGTATATGAATTACATTATGGTTTTTATGTTTTTCTTCATGTCTTTATCAAGTACTGCCTTATCATTATATTGGTTAATTGGTGGTGTATACCAATTATTTCAATCACAGGTAGGTCGTAAATTAAATGAAAGAGCATATTATAAAGCTCAAGAAAAAAACAATATAATTTAATAAATAAGTGGTGAGAATATGCAGAAAAAAATTGAAATTCAAGCATCATCTTTATTAGAAGCAACTCAAATAGCTGTAGCTAAGCTACATGTTTC
>URFB01000003.1 GCA_900547045.1 uncultured Mollicutes bacterium | reverse complement strand
GGAGTATCTCTATCAAGCGCTAATTCAATTAATATTGGTAGATTAATTCCTCAAATTGTTTATTATGTTTATTGCTACAACCATTTAGTTAATTGTGGAAAAATTAAATTTGGGGATAAAATTAATTTTTCTGTACCAACTGGAAATTTTGGAAATATCCTAGCATGCTATATCGCTAAAATGATTGGTACCCCAATTAATCATATAATTTGCTCATCTAATAAGAATAATGTATTAACTGACTTCTTTAAAACAGGCCAATATAATGCTAATCGCCCATTTTATGTGACAAATTCTCCATCAATGGACATATTAATATCCTCAAATCTTGAAAGACTATTATATTTAATGACCCATGATAAGAACTATGTTAAGGAGCTTATGCAAAGTCTAAATCAAAATGGCTCTTATAAAGTAAATGATGTGTTACTTGCTAAGCTTCATGAAATTGATTCCGTTTATGTAGATGAGGCTAAAACAGAAGGTGAAATAAAAAATCTATATTTTGATAAAGGTATTTTAATTGACCCTCATACAAGTGTGGCTTATAGTGGCTATCTTATGACTAAGCCGCAAGGATTTACGGTATGTGTTTCAACCGCTAGTCCTTATAAATTTCCTAAAACAATTGCCAAGGCTTTAGGTCTTGATTCAAGCAAGGACGAAATTGCATTAATTGAAGAGATTAAAAATAAAACAGGTTTTATGCCTGATGAGCGTATTTTGGCTCTTAAGGATATTAAGCTGAATCCTTTTGTTTGTGAAAAGGATAAGATAAAAGAAAATGTGGTTAAAAAGGTGAAAGAATATGCTAAAAATTAAGGTTCCAGCAACAAGTGCTAATTTATCAGTTGGTTTTGATACTTTAGGACTAGCATTAAATATTTATAATGAATTTAGCTTTGAAGAAAATAATAAGGATGATGTTAGTGCCTTTGCAAGCGAATTTAGAGTCAATAATTTAGTTCTTGAAAGCTATAAACGCTTTTTTGAATATTATAAGCTTAATTATATTCCGGTTAAAATTAATCCACTTAAAATCGAAATTCCTTCATCAAGAGGGCTTGGCTCATCAGCTTCCTGTATTGTTGCGGGAGTAATGGGGGCTAATTTAATTTCTGGTTCTTCACTTAAGCCTTTTGAGCTTTTAGACCTATGCGCTAAAATTGAAGGACATCCAGATAATGTTTTACCTGCACTAGTGGGAGGACTATGTGCAGCATTCAAGCTTGATAGTGAATATTATTTTAAAAAATATATTCCTTCAAATAAATTAAAAATCTATAGCTTAATTCCTCCCTTTGAGCTAAAAACGGAGCTTAGCCGTAGTGTTTTACCAAATATGTATAGTAGAAGTGATGTCGTTTCTAATTTATCACATATTGTTAATTTACCAGCCGCCTTTATAGAAGGTGACATAAAGCTTATCAGGGCTATTTTTGATGATAAAATTCATGAGCCCTACAGGTATAAGCTAATTGAGCATAGCTTAGATGTTAAGGCATATTTTAAAGATTGTGCGGTTGCGATAAGTGGTGCTGGCTCTTCCTTGCTTGTAATTTCTGATAAGGATATTGAGCTTGAGGAAATATATGGTTTTAAAATAACAAAGGTATTAGTTGATAATGATGGGGTGAAAATTGATGAGTGCTAATTATATAGGATTACTTGGACTTGGTCATGTGGGTAGTGGCGTTTATGATATTGTTAAGCAAAATGATTATTTTAATTCTAAAGCTAAAATAAAGAAAATTTTAGTAAGAAGTATAGATAAATATAAGGATTATCCACAGGAGCTTTTAACTACAAATAGTGATGATATTATTAATGATAAGGAAATTAATATTATAATTGAGGCTATTGGTGGAGGAACTATGGCCTATGAGCTTATAAAGAAGGCTTTAGTAAATAAGAAGCATGTTATTACGGCTAATAAGGAGGTATTATCGGTTCATTTAAATGAGCTTTTAAAGCTAGCTCATGAAAATGACGTTTACCTTTTATTTGAGGCCGCTGTTGGTGGTGGAGTGCCAATTGTTGCTAGCATTGTGAATAATGCTAAAACAAATGAAATTAATCACATTAAAGGAATTATTAATGGATCAACTAACTTTTTATTAAGTCTAATTCAGGAGCAGGGCTATTTATATGAAAAGGCCTTCAACGAGGCTTCTCGCTTAGGCTATCTTGAGGCTGACCCAACAGATGATATTTATGGATATGACCCGGTAAGAAAAATTGTTGTGCTTTCGACAATGTGCTTTAAGGGCAATATTTCAATTAATCATGCCTATACCTATCCTATATCTAAGGCTAATGATCAGTTTATTATTTATGTTAATAATAAAAATTATGTTTTAAAATATTTAGCTGAGGCCTATAAAAAGGACAATATGGTTTCAATTCGTGTCGAACCAACAATTGTAAGAAAGGCTTCCTTCTTTGCGATGGTATCAAAGGAATTAAATATTATCGAAATTGATGGAGCCAACACAGGACGTCTAGAGTTTATTGGTAAGGGTGCTGGTAAGATGCCTACAGGAAATGCAATTGTATCTGATCTTACAATGATTCTTGAGGATAGAGGATATATTGATTTTCCTAATAATGGAGAGCTTAATGTATGCTTTAATGATTTGTTCTTTGATCGCTATTTAGTTCAAACGGAAGAGGAGATTCCTGAGGATATCGTTGATTATAAGGATGGTATGTTTGTTTATACGAAGAAGATTTCCGCAAGACAGCTTGAGCAAATCACAAAGAATGCAATGTTTTATGCTAAAATTGAGGACTAGCCTATGGATTCTGATTATGTAATTATAAAAAAGGACAAGCTACCTCAGTGCTATAATGAGGTTTTAAAGGCTAAGGATTTAATTAATAGCGAAGGAATGTCAGTATCGGATGCCTGTAAGGCGGTAAATATTAGCCGTAGTACCTTCTACAAATATTCTAACGATATTTATACATCCTTAAATAGCCTTGGAAGAAAGGCTAAAATAATGCTAAAGGCTTTAAACTTTAAGGGTATTTTATCAAATGTGCTTAATATTATAGCTCAGCATGAGGCTAATGTATTAACAATCAATCAGGACCTTCCAATTCAAAATATCGCTTATATTAGTATTATGATTGAAATTGATAAGATAAATATAAGCTTACCTGAGCTTATTAGTGAAATTAAGGCAATAAAAGAAATAAAAACTATAGATATTTTAGCAATAGAATGATAAAATAATAATATATGAAGAAAGGATGATTACTATGAATAAATTTATGTTTCTAGCGATTGAAGAAGCAAGACATGGAATTACGAGTGGTGAAGGGGGTCCTTTTGGAACGGTGATAGTTAAGGATGGTAAGGTTGTCGGAAGAGGTCATAATCAGGTAGTATTAAATAATGACCCAACCTGCCATGGTGAGATGCAGGCAATTAGAAATGCATCTGCTAATTTACATAGCTTTGATTTATCAGGCTGTGAGCTTTATACAACAGGAGAGCCTTGTCCTATGTGTTATGGGGCTATTTTATGGGCTAACATTAGCAAGGTTTATTATGGCTGTAATGTAATTGATACAGAGGATATTGGATTTAGGGACAATAAATTCTATTCAATGACAGAAGAAGAGAAAAAGCAGTTTATGGTTGAGCTTGACCGTGATGAATGCTTAAAGCTATATTCTGAATATAAAGCAATTAATGATAAGGTAAATTACTAAGAAAAATGGTCTAGAAATAGGCCATTTTTCAATTTTAAAGAAAAAAATCGAAATATGTAAAACGATGGTTGACAATAAAAAAAGAAAGGAGTATAATAAAAAACGTTGCTAGCGATGAGTTAGTAATGAGCTACAAAAGTTTAACTAAAAAACTTAAAAAAGTAGTTGACAATATATCATTAAATGTGATATACTAAGGAAGCGCGATAACTTAGGAAAAGTTAAAGTGCAGTGGTCTTTGAAAACTGAACAAAATGACAATTAATAAGCCAAGCGAATTAATTACAACAACAATTCTGAAAAAAATACATCAGAGCAAAAAGGAAACTAAGAAGTTTTCATAAAATAAAAATTTTATGGAGAGTTTGATCCTGGCTCAGGATGAACGCTGGCGGCGTGCCTAATACATGCAAGTCGAGCGAGGGTACTTGTACCCTAGCGGCGAACGGGTGAGTAACACGTAGGTAATCTACCCTTAAGACGAGGATACCGTTTGGAAACGAACGTTAAAACTGGATAGGATAGTGATGCGAATGCAATACTATTTAAAAGAGCGATCTACTTAAGGAGGAGCCTGCGGCGCATTAGCTAGTTGGTGAGGTAACGGCCCACCAAGGCGATGATGCGTAGCCGGTCTGAGAGGACGAACGGCCACATTGGGACTGAGACACGGCCCAGACTCCTACGGGAGGCAGCAGTAGGGAATTTTCGGCAATGGACGGAAGTCTGACCGAGCAACGCCGCGTGAATGATGAAGTATTTCGGTATGTAAAGTTCTTTTATTTGGGAAGAAAAAACAAATTGACGGTACCAAATGAATAAGCCCCGGCTAACTACGTGCCAGCAGCCGCGGTAATACGTAGGGGGCAAGCGTTATCCGGAATTATTGGGCGTAAAGGGTGCGTAGGCGGGTTATCAAGTCTTTGGTTAAAATGCGGTGCTCAACGCCGTAGTGCCAAAGAAACTGATAGTCTAGAGTATGGTAGAAGTGAGTGGAACTCCATGTGTAGCGGTAAAATGCGTAAATATATGGAAGAACACCAGTGGCGAAGGCGGCTCACTAGGCCAATACTGACGCTGAGACACGAAAGCGTGGGGAGCAAACAGGATTAGATACCCTGGTAGTCCACGCCCTAAACGATGAGTACTAAGTGTAGCCAGAAGGCTGTGCTGAAGTTAACGCATTAAGTACTCCGCCTGAGTAGTACGTACGCAAGTATGAAACTTAAAGGAATTGACGGGATCCCGCACAAGCGGTGGAGCATGTTGTTTAATTCGACGATACGCGAAGAACCTTACCAGGTCTTGACATACTCGGCAAAGCTATAGAGATATAGTGGAGGTTAACCGGGATACAGGTGGTGCATGGTTGTCGTCAGCTCGTGTCGTGAGATGTTAGGTTAAGTCCTGCAACGAGCGCAACCCTTATTGCTAGTTACCATCATTAAGTTGGGGACTCTAGCGAGACTGCCGGTGATAAACCGGAGGAAGGCGGGGATGACGTCAAATCATCATGCCCTTTATGACCTGGGCTACAAACGTGCTACAATGGCTGACACAAAGAGAAGCGAGCTCGCGAGAGTAAGCAAACCTCAGAAAAGCAGTCTCAGTTCGGATTGAAGTCTGCAACTCGACTTCATGAAGTTGGAATCGCTAGTAATCGCGAAGCAGAGTGTCGCGGTGAATACGTTCCCGGGATTTGTACACACCGCCCGTCAAACCATGAGAGTTTGTAATACCCGAAGCCGGTGGCCTAACCGCAAGGAAGGAGCCGTCTAAGGTAGGACAGATGATTGGGGTTAAGTCGTAACAAGGTATCCCTACGAGAACGTGGGGATGGATCACCTCCTTTCTAAGGAGAAAACAAAAATATAAAAAAAGTTGTAAGCGAAGCATATTAAAAGTCATGTTCAGTTTTGAGAGACTAAAAGTTTCTCAGGAAAAAAGAGATCTTTGAAAAGTAGATAAAATTAATCAAAAGAAAAAAACTTAGGTTAAGGAAAAAAGGGCGCACAGTGGATGCCTAGGCACTAGAAGGCGAAGAAGGACGCAACTAACGGCGAAACGCTACGGGTAGCAGTAAGTAAGCAATGATCCGTAGATATCCGAATGAGGCAACTCACCATGAAGAAGACATGGTATACCGAAAGGTAGGCAAGACCCAGCGAATTGAAATATCTTAGTAGCTGGAGGAAAAGAAAGCAAAAGCGATTTTCTCAGTAGCGACGAGCGAAAGGGAAGGAACCCAAATTCACGGCATATGAAATTTTTGATAGATGAACCACTCTGGGAAGGTGGACCGAAGAAGGTGAAAGTCCTGTAATTGAAATCAAGGATGGAATTAGTGAGAAAGAGTACGGCGAGACACGAGAAATCTTGTCGGAATAAGCGAGGACCATCTCGTAAGGTTAAATACTAGCTAGTGACCGATAGCGAACCAGTACCGTGAGGGAAAGGTGAAAAGAACCCCGGGAGGGGAGTGAAAGAGAACCTGAAACTGTGTGCTTACAAGTAGTCAGAGGACGTTAAAGTCTGATGGCGTGCCTTTTGTAGAATGAACCGGCGAGTTACGGTATTTAGCAAGGTTAAGTCTAAAGGGACGGAGCCGAAGCGAAAGCGAGTCTGAATAGGGCGAGAAGTTGAATGCTGTAGACCCGAAACCCGGCGAGCTAGCCATGAGCAGGTTGAAGTTTGAGTAAAATCAAATGGAGGACCGAACTAGGGCCTGTTGAAAAAGGCTTGGATGACTTGTGGCTAGGGGTGAAATTCCAATCGAGCTGGGATATAGCTGGTTCTCCCCGAAATAACTTTAGGGCTAGCGTTAAACAAGAGTTTTATGAAGGTAGAGCACTGAATAGTAGATGGTCCCACCTCGGGATACTGACATTAATCAAACTCCGAATGTCATAAAACGCGTTTAGCAGTCAGACTGCGAGTGATAAGGTCCGTGGTCAAAAGGAAAAGAGTCCAGACCGCCAAATAAGGTCCCAAAATATATGCTAAGTGGAGAAGGATGTAGAGATGCATAAACAACTAGGATGTTGGCTTAGAAGCAGCCATCATTTAAAGAGTGCGTAATAGCTCACTAGTCGAGTGACTCCGCGCCGAAAATGTACCGGGGCTAAGCATATTACCGAATTTGCGGATTCGATACGAAAGTATTGAGTGGTAGGGGAGCGTTCCATATTGGGAAGAAGCAAGATCGAGAGGACTTGTGGACTATATGGAAGTGAGAATGCCGGTGTGAGTAACGAAAAGACAGGTGAGAATCCTGTCCGTCAAAAACCCAAGGTTTCCAGGGGAAGGGTCGTCCGCCCTGGGTAAGTCTGGGCCTAAGGTGAGGCCGAGAGGCGTAGCTGATGGATATCTGGTGTATATTCCAGAACTAGTATAATGACTGATGGAGTGACGAAGAAGGCTAGGATCCGATTCTTAGTGGATTGAATACGAGATATCAAGAGGGGATGTAGGCAAATCCGCATCTATAAATCAAGATATGACAGGTAAAGGATAACGAAGTCAAGCTTCCAAGAAAAGCTTCTAGGGTTAATCATTATACTACCAGTACCGTAAACCGACACAGGTGGGTAGGAAGAGAATTCTAAGACGCGCGAGAAAACCCTTGTTAAGGAACTCTGCAAGTTGGCCCCGTAAGTTCGCAATAAGGGGAGCTCATGTAAAAGTGAGCCACAGAAAAGAAGCCCAAGCAACTGTTTAACAAAAACACAGGTTTATGCAAAACCGTAAGGTGAAGTATATGAGCTGACACCTGCCCGGTGCTGGAAGGTTAAAAGGAGAGGTTAGAGCAATCGAAGCCTTGAATTGAAGCCCCAGTAAACGGCGGCCGTAACTATAACGGTCCTAAGGTAGCGAAATTCCTTGTCAGGTAAGTTCTGACCCGCACGAAAGGTGTAATGTCTTTGGGCACTGTCTCAACAGGGGACTCGGTGAAATCAAACTGCCGGTGAAAATGCCGGCTACCCGCGATTAGACGGAAAGACCCCATGGAGCTTTACTGTAGGTTGATATTGATATTTGGTATGTAATGTACAGGATAGGTGGGAGACTATGAAGCTAGGACGTTAGTCTTGGTGGAGTCGACGTTGGGATACCACCCTTTGCCTATCGAGTATCTAACTAGTGTAAGTGGATTACAAAGGACAGTGTCAGTTGGGCAGTTTGACTGGGGCGGTCGCCTCCTAAAGAGTAACGGAGGCGCTCGAAGGTTCCCTCAGAATGGTTGGAAATCATTCGCAGAGTGTAAACGCAGAAGGGAGCTTGACTGCAAGACAAACAAGTCGAGCAGGGACGAAAGTCGGAGTTAGTGATCTTACGGTACCGCGTGGAAGGGCCGTGACTCAACGGATAAAAGCTACCCTGGGGATAACAGGCTGATCACGCCCAAGCGTTCACAGCGACGGCGTGGTTTGGCACCTCGATGTCGGCTCGTCGCATCCTGGAGGTGGATAAGCTTCCAAGGGTTGGGCTGTTCGCCCATTAAAGCGGCACGCGAGCTGGGTTCAAAACGTCGTGAGACAGTTTGGTCCCTATCTGTCGTGGGCGTTGGAAATTTGAAGAGAGCTGTCCTTAGTACGAGAGGACCGGGATGGACATACCACTGGTGTACCAGTTAGCCTGCCAGGGCTATAAGCTGGGTAGCTACGTATGGAACGGATAAACGCTGAAAGCATCTAAGCGTGAAGCCTCCTCTAAGATTAGATTTCCCACAGAAATGGTAAGACCCCTTATAGACTATAAGGTTGATAGGCTAGGTGTGGAAGCGCAGTGATGCGTGGAGCTGACTAGTACTAATAGGTCGAGGACTTAACCTAAGTTCTTTTGATGATTTTATCTAGTTTTGAAAGATTTAGTTTGGTGGTGATGGCATAGTGGATACACCTGTTCCCATACCGAACACAGCAGTTAAGCACTATAACGCCGATGGTAGTACATTTAGTTGTGCGAGAGTAGGAAGCTGCCAAGCTATCTCTTTTTTTATTTTATACACGCCCTCATAGCTCAGTTGGTTAGAGCACTTGACTGTTAATCAAGGGGTCCTAGGTTCAAGTCCTAGTGCGGGCGCCATTTTTTTTTGCAAAAATGTGGTGTCACGCCCCTTTAATTTGGATTCTTCGGAATCCTTTTTTTATCATTTCAATTGAATCGTATTAGATTAAATGATATAATGCATATGTTTTTAGGTGGTGAAAATATGACTAATCCAATTTATTTAGACTATTGTGCTAATTATCCCGTAAAAAAAGAGGTTTTAGATGAGCTATGTGCAAGCGAGCTTAAATTTTATGGTAATGCTAATTCATCTCATAAGGCTGGCATTTTAGCGCATCAATATGTAGAGCAAAGAAATGAAGTCATTAGAAAATGCCTTAATCTTCCACAGGATATGGAAATTATTCATACATCATCAGCTACCGAATCTAACAATATGGCAATTAAGGGTATTGTGGATGCCTATAGTGCTTTTGGAAATAAAATCCTAGTTTCTGAGATTGAGCATAATTCAATTAATGGCTGTCTATCGACTTTAAAAGATAAGGGCTATCAGATTGATTTTATTAAAACAGAGTCTAATGGCCTAATTTCTATAGATGATCTTAAGGCTAAATTAGATTCTAATGTAATTTTAGTTGTAGCTACAGCGCTTGATAGCGAGCTTGGTAGTCTACAAAAATATAATGAAATTGCCCTTGAGGTAAAAAAATATCCACATGCACATTATCTATGTGATGTTACGCAGGCGATTGCTAAATATGAAATTAGTTTTGAAAATTTAGAGCTTGTAAGCTTTACACCTCATAAATTTGGCGGCTTAACAGGTACCGGTGTATTATTAAAGAAGAAAAGCATCGTAATTATGCCCCTTATTAATGGTGGGTCATCATTAACAGTATATCGAAGTGGTTCTATTCCCGTTGGTTTAATTTCCTCAACCGCTAAGGCTTGTGAAATTATGACATGTGGAAGAGCTGATTCTGTTTTAAAGCTTAAAAGGCTAAGTGAGCTATTCTTAAAGCTTGCCAGCTTAAATAAGAATATTCAAATTAATTCATTTGAAAATTTATTTATTTTTAATATCGGAATTGAAAATCATAAAGCAAGTGATGTTGTGTCATATTTATCAGAGCATAATATTTATGTATCGCAAAAATCAGCTTGCTCAATTAAAAACACTCCCTCAAAGATTGTAATGAGTGTTTATCATGACAAAAAAAGAGCTTTAGAATCATTCCGTGTTTCAATTAGTGAAAATACAACTGACGATGAAATAAGAGAGCTTTTTAAGGTACTGGAGGAAATCTAATGGAAAGATATCAAGAAATCGAAAGAAGTATAATTAAAACATATCGTGCCAACATTTGGGCTAAATTTGTTAAGGCATGTAAGGAATATGAATTAATTAAGCCTCATGATCATATTTGTGTATGTATTTCAGGAGGAAAGGATTCAATGCTAATGGCTAAGCTTTTCCAGGAGCTTCATCGTCATTCTGATTTTGAATTTGATGTCACCTATTTAGTAATGGATCCAGGCTATAATGAAATTAATCGTCAGGTTATTATGAATAATCTTGAGCTTTTAAAGGTTCCTGCCGTTGTAAGAAATACCGACATTTTTGAAATTGCCAATAGCCAAGAAAAGAATCCATGCTACCTATGTGCTAAAATGCGTCGTGGTGCCCTATACCGTATTGCTAAGGAGCTAGGCTGTAATAAAATCGCCCTTGGACATCACTATGATGATGTAATTGAGACGATTTTAATGAACATGCTTAATGCTGGCTCCTTCCAAACCATGTTACCAAAGCTACATTCAGCTAATTATGAGGGAATGGAGCTTATTAGACCAATGTATTTAATCCGTGAGGCTGATATTTTAAGGTGGAAAAAATACAATAACCTTCAATTTATTCAATGTGCATGTCGCTTCACTGAAAACTGTGCTATTTGTGACAATGGTGGCGGTGGCTCTCAAAGAGCTAACACTAAGCGTCTTATTCATGAACTTTTAGATTATAATCCAATGGTTGAAAAGAATATTTTCAAATCAGCTCAAAACGTTAATTTAGATAAAATTATTGCCTATAAAAAGGGTAAGGAAATTCATAGCTATCTTGATACATACGATGAGGACAAATCAAGTGCTGAATAATATTTAGCTTCTTTCATTTCGAAGGAAGCTTTTTTTATGCCCTTGCATATGCTTTAGAGGTGATAATATGTATAATTCAAGCCTCGAGCTTATAGGAAATGGACCTTTAATTTTACTTAAGCATATTATGGAAAAATATGGCTTTGAGGGAAATTTATATGCAAAATATGAGGGCTTTAATTTAACAGGCTCTATTAAGGATAAGGCCGTACTTATGATTATAAAAGATCTTGAGGAAAAGAATCTTCTAAGGCCCGGGATGACAATTGTTGAGTCTACAAGTGGAAATACCGGTATTTCCTTGGCCTTAATTGGGCATCTTTTAGGCTATAATGTTATTATTGTAATGCCAGAAAATATGTCAGATGATAGAAAAAAACTCATAAGAAAATATCAAGCCAAGCTTATTCTTACAATTAAAGAGGAAGGAATGAAGGGGGCAATTAATAAAGCAAAAGAACTTGCAAGTGATAAAAATAACCTTTATTTTAATCAATTTTATCAACAAGCAAATATTGATGCTCATATTAAAATGACCGCAAAAGAAATAGATAGAGAACTTCAAGGTAAAGTGGATACAATCGTTTGTGGAATTGGTAGTGCAGGTACAATTATGGGCCTTGCAAAATACTTTAAGCATCAAAATCCTAATATTAAAATAATAGGAGTAGAGCCAGCCTCATCTCCTTTTATCAGTGATGGCGTTGCCGGAGGTCATAAAATTGAAGGAATTGGAGCGGGCTTTTATCCGTCACTTTTAGATCGGCTTTTAATTGATGAGATTGCTAAGGTTGAAGATGATGAGGCAATTAAGGCTGAAAAAATTCTTTTAGATGAGGAGGGCCTTTTTTGTGGTACATCCTCAGGAGCGGCTCTTATGGGCGCGATGAGATACAAATCAAGAAAAAATATAGTGGTGATTTTACCAGACAATGGCTATCGATATTTAAACAATTAGCACTTGCCATTTGACAGTGCCAATTAATAAGACTATAATATAGCTGTAATGATATTTTACTATTTAAAAATAGCTAAAATTAGAAATCGAGGTCTTAATATGGTAGCTATGTTAATGTATGGTGTATCTTTACGTGAAAAAATGCTAAAGGGAGTTAATGATTATTTAAGATTAGCTTCATCAAGCTACGGTCCTAGCTCATATAACACAATTATTGATAAAAATGGTGATATAAAAGCTTCTAAGGATTCATATTCTGGTGGAATGAATGTTAATTTTGAAGATCAATTTGAAGGCTTAGGCTATAAGCTAATGAAGGAAGCCTCTCATCAAATGAGCCTTGAATGTGGTGATGGAAGAGGCTTAGTATCTATTCTTACAGCTAGCATGATTAATGATGGAATGACAGCCTTAAATGAAGGAGCCAATCCTATTCCCTTGCGTGATGGCATGAATAAATGCTTAGTAAAGGTGCTTAACATTCTTAAAAATGAAAGCTTACCTGCAAGTGATGAAAGAATTAAAGCTGTAGCTTTAAGTGCAAGCGGAAGTGAAGATATCGCAAACAATATCTTTAAGGCCATTAGGGATAGTGGCGATGGAGGAATTGTTAGCGTCATTAAGGGTAAAACGAATGAAACAGAGTTAATTGAAACGGCAGGCCTTAGATTTAATCAGGGCTTACAAAATATTTCAATGCTTAATGAGAAAAATGAAATAACAGTTGATGATCCTTATATCCTTCTTACTAGCACTAAGCTTCAAAATATTGATGATATTTTGCCAATTCTTGAGCAAATTAGGGCTGCTAATCGTCCTTTAATTATTATTGCTGATGATTTTGATAGTTCAATTAAGGACGTAATTGAACAAAATAATCTAAATAAGGTCTTTAGAGTATATCTTATTAAAGCTCCTGGTGTGGGTGAAGACAAGCGTATTTTAATGAATAATATTAGAGTATTTACCGGTTCAATAATTTATACTGACCATTTAATTGATCACATGCGTGAGGCATCAATTGATGATTTAGGTGGCTGTAGTGAAATTGTAATTTCTAAGACTAAAACAACAATTATTGGAGGTCATGGATCTAAGGAAGATATCGAGGAGCAGGCTTCATATTTAAAGGATCTTATTAAAAATACAACTAAGGATTATGAAAAAAGGGCCTATGGACTAATGCTTCAGGGCTTGACTGGTAAGGCTATTCAAATTGCTGTTGGGGCATCCTTAGATAGTGATACAGTTGTTGAACTATATCAAAGAGCCCTTAACTCAACAATGAGTGCGAAAAGACATGGCGTTCTTGCCGGTGGTGGAAGCGCCTTATATCAAATAAAGCTTGAGCTATCCTCGGCTAATGACGAGGCTAAGGGTGAGCAAATTCTAATTAACGCTTTAAAGAAGCCTCTAGAAGTTCTTCTTAAGAATGCCGGAATTAATAGATTACCAGCAATTGGTAAAAATCAAGGAATTAATGTCTTAGCTAATAAGGAAGCTAATATGCTTGAGGAAGGAATTATTGATTCAGCTGAGTTAATTATGGAGGCTTTAAAAATTTCTGTAAGTATTTCCTCATCATATTTAACGAGTGAATGTGCTGTCATTAAAAAATAAAAAATATGCTTGACAATAAACCTCACTTTAGGGTTAAACTATACTTAAGAAGGAGGTATTATATGAAGCTTGTTAAAAAAGGACCCGAAACATTTACCGAACGGTTTAAAATGATGCAAAGGCAGCTTAATCTTTTGTTACAGAAAAGAGATGAGCTTGAAAAATCAATTAAGCTAGTAAAAAGAAAAATTGCATATTATGAAGAGGCTATTAAAAGCGGTAATACCCCTGTCTTTTATGCATGTGAAAAGGAGTAATAAAAATGAGAAAAGATTTTGGTTCAAAAACATATTTATATCCAATGCCTGTACTAATTATTGGTACATACAATGAGGATGGAAGTGCTAATGCAATGAATGCGGCCTGGGGCGGTATTAGTGATTATGATAAAATTTCGATTGCACTTTCAAATCACAAAACAACTGATAATTTAAAGCTAACTAAGGCCTTCACTGTTTCTGTTGGTGTTGCACCTGAGGTTGTAGCCTGTGACTATGTAGGAATCGTATCTGGGGCTAAGGTTCCTAATAAGGTAGAAAAGGCGGGCTTACATGTGGAAAAATCTAAGTTTGTAAATGCCCCTCTTTTTAAAGAGCTTCCTTTAGCTCTTGAGTGTGAGCTTGTATCATTTGATGGAAAAACAGAAATTTTAACTGGTAAAATTATTAATGTATCAGCTGATGAATCTATATTAACTGATGGTAATATTGATGCTAAAAAGCTAAGACCAATTACCTATGATCCTGTTAATCATAATTATATTGAGTTAGGCGAAATTGTTGGAAAAGCCTTTGATGCTGGTAAGAAGCTAATTTAGGAGGAACTATGCAAAATTTTAATTACTATACCCCTACAAGATTAATTTTTGGACATGACGCAATTAAAGAACTTCCTCAAACGCTTGAAAAATTAGGAAAAAAAGTTCTTTTAGCCTATGGTGGTGGAAGCATCAAAAAAATAGGACTTTATGATGAGGTAAAAAGGCTTTTAGCATCATATGAAATCTATGAGCTGAGTGGAATTGAGCCTAATCCTAAATATTCAACTAGTGTATTAGATGGTGTAAGAATTTGTAAGGAGCATCAGATTGATGTTGTTCTTGCAGTTGGTGGAGGATCTGTTCTTGACTGTGCTAAGGCTATTTGTGCCGGAGCTTGCTACGATGGTGAGCCTTGGGATTTAATTTCATATAAGGTTAAGGCTAAGAAGGCTTTACCACTTGTTGATATCCTAACCCTTGCAGCAACTGGCTCTGAATATGACAGCGGTGGTGTAATTTCTCGTAGCGAGACTAATGATAAGATTGGCTATATGGATGAATTACTATTTCCGGTTGCATCAATTCTAGATCCTAAATATACCTTTAGTGTATCAAAGAAGCAAACAGCTGCCGGCACAGCCGATGCAATTAATCATGTGATTGAGCAATATTTCTGCAAAGATTCCTCAATCCTAACTGATGGAATGTGTGAGGCAACAATTAAGAGCCTAATGCATAATGTTAAAATAGCCCTTGAAAGCCCTGATAATTATGAAGCAAGAGCCGAGCTTATGGTAGATTGCTCCCTTGCTTGTAATGGTATTCTTTCAATTGGGAATTCTGCTTCATGTTGGCCTTGCCATGGTATTGAGCATGCCTTAAGTGGCTATTATGATATCACCCATGGTGAAGGACTTGCGATTATTACCCCTAAGTGGATGAAGCATATTCTAAATGATAAGACATTGCCTCGCTTTGTTTCATATGGTGTCAATATTTTTGGCATTGATAAGGGCCTAGATTCATATGAAATTGCCAATCGTGCTATTGATGCAACTTATGATTTCTTTAAATCCCTAGGTATTCCTATGACTCTTAAGGAAGTAGGAATTGATGCCTCAAGGCTTGAGGAGATGGCTCATCATATTGCTGTAAATGAAGGTCTTGATAATGCTTGGGCGCCTCTATCTGAAAATGATATCCTTGAAATATTAAAGGCTTCCTTATAATTAAATAACTTAATTAAATTAAATATTTAATTTTGTCTGAGAGAATTATTTGCCTCTCAGATTTTTTAATAGATAAAAAAACAATATTAAAATGTTGATTTTGATTATTTATCTAATTATAATAAAATCAAATGCAGAAAAGAGGCGTTATTTATGAATAATATTAAAAATTCTGGACTTTATGATCCTTCATATGAGCATGATGCTTGTGGTATTGGAGCGATTGTATCGATTGATGGTATTAAAAGCCATAAAATTGTTGAGGATGCCTTAGATATTTTAATTCACCTCGAGCACAGAGGTGGTACTGGTGCAGAATCAAATTCGGGTGATGGTGCTGGTATTTTAGTGCAGCTACCTCATGATTATTTCAAGGAGCTTGATTTAGGCTTTAAAATAGCTGATGAGGGAAGCTATGCTGTTGCGCAAATATTTACTTCCAAAAATGAAGAAATCATGAAAAAAAGCCTTGATCTTTTTAGAAGCTCTCTAGATGAACTTAAGCTTCATCTTTTGGGCTTCAGAAAGGTACCATTTAATGCTTCTGAGCTTGGTATGCAGGCTAAAGGCTCTCTTCCAGGAATTTATCAGGCCTTTATTGAAAAGCCTTCAAATGAAAGTAGTCTTGAATTTGAAAGACACCTATATTTAGCAAGAAGAATTATTGAAAAGAACGCCTTAAAATTAAATTTATCCGATTTTTATATTTGCTCAATGTCTTCTAAGACCATTGTATATAAGGGTATGCTTGTATCAACGCAGGTTCAAAGCTTTTATGTTGATTTAACGGATATTAGATTTAAAAGTGCAATTGCGACTGTGCATTCTCGCTTTTCTACTAATACCTTTCCTTCATGGAGTAAGGCTCATCCTTACCGTATGATTTGCCATAATGGTGAAATTAATACCATTAAGGGTAATGTTAATGGTGTTATGGCGCGTGAGGGCTTATTTAAATCTAATATTTATAAGGAGCATTTAGCGGAACTATTACCCGTAATTGCTAATCCTTCAAGTGATAGTGCGATGGTGGATAACTTTATTGAATTTTTAGTCATGAATGGCAGAAGCATTGAAGAGGCAATTATGCTTCTAATTCCTGAGCCTTGGACTAAGGATTCTAAGATGAATGCTAAGCTAAGAGCATATTATGAATTTAATTCAACCTTTATGGAGCCATGGGATGGTCCATCGGCTATTATTTTTACTGATGGTACTAAGCTTGGTGCAACCTTAGACAGAAATGGCCTAAGGCCAGCAAGGTATTGCCTTAAGAAGGATAATACCTTAGTTATTTATTCGGAAACCGGATCCTTAAATATTGACGAGAAGGATATTATATATAAAAAGCGTCTTGAACCAGGCAAGATGCTGCTAATTGATACTAATGAAAAAAGAATTATTGCTAATGAGGAAATTAAGCTTAAATATGCAACAGAGTATCCTTATACTGAATATGTTAAAAATATTATTAAGCTTCCATCACATTCCTTTGAAATGACACCTAATTTAGATGATGAGCGCTTTAATGATTTATGCTCATTCTTTAAATATAGTAATGATGATATTAATAATTCAATTATTTATCAGGTTAATAATCAAAATGATAAAACGGTGGCAATGGGATATGATAGACCTCTTCCAGTTTTAAGAAGGAATATGGGCTTATTATTTGATTACTTTATGCAAAATTTTGCTCAGGTTACTAACCCACCTATTGATTCAATAAGAGAAAATAACGTTACAAGCCAGCGTATTTATGTTGGTCGTGAGGAAAACCTAATTCATCCTACAGCATCTAATGCTAAACGAATTAAGCTAAAAACACCGATTATTTCCTTAGATGAATTAAATCAAATTAAATCACTAAATCAAATTATTACAAGTGAGGTTTTTATAACCTATGATCCTAAGCAACAAAATCTAGCCTCTGCGATTGAAAATATTTGTATGAATGTAGCAGATTTAATTAATAATGGCTCTTCCATTATTATTTTGTCAGATCGAATGGCATCAAATAAGAATGTTGCGATTCCATCAATGCTTATTTGCTCAGCGGTCCATACATACCTTACAAATAAATCCTTAAGAACGCATGCGTCTTTAATTTTAGATTCATATGAGCCTCGTGAGATTCATCATTTTGCTTGTTTGGTTGGATATGGTGTAACTGCTGTTTGTCCAAGACTTGTTTATGATATTATTAATCGTAAGATTAAAGCGGGTGTGATAAAGAAATCATACGATGAGGCCGTTAGAAATTATATTAGTGCTAATACTAAGGGTATTACTAAAATTATGAGTAAGATGGGTATTTCAACTATTCAATCATATAATGGTGCCCAAATTTTTGAGGCCTTAGGGCTATCCTATGAGCTTGTTAGTAAATATTTTCCAGGAACACGCAGTGCTGTTTCAGGAATTGGACTTAAGGAAATTGAAGAGGATTTACTAAAACGTCATAATAATATAAAGGATAATGATGATAAGGAGATACTTCTTGATAAAAAGGCTATTGAGCTTTTACAGGATTCCACACAAAAGGGTGATTATGAAGAATTTAAGGAATATTCAAGCTATGTAAATAGTAAGATATTTAATCTTCATAATTTATTTAAGCTTAAGACTAAGAATTCTATTTCAATTGATGAGATTGAACCAGCCTCTGAAATTGTAAAAAGATTTTCGACCGGCGCTATGAGTTTTGGTGCTATATCTAAGGAGGCGCATGAAACCCTTGCAAGAGCTATGAATAAAATTCATGGAATGTCTAACTGCGGTGAGGGTGGCGAGGATATATCTAGATATGAATCGGATTCTAATAGCCAAATTAAGCAAATTGCGTCTGGTCGCTTTGGTGTAACCATTGAATATTTAAATAGTGCTAAGGAAATCCAAATTAAGGTGGCACAGGGTGCTAAGCCTGGTGAGGGTGGAAATTTACCTAAGAATAAGGTATATCCATGGATTGCTAAGGCTCGTAATTCAACGCCTGGGGTTCAGCTGATTTCTCCTCCACCTCATCATGATATTTATTCAATTGAGGATTTAGCTCAATTAATATATGATTTAAGAAGTGCTAATCCTAATGCTAAAATTTCGATTAAGCTTGTAAGTGAAGCCGGTGTTGGTACGGTTGCATCAGGTGTTGTTAAGGCGGGAGCGAATAAGATTTTGATTTCAGGCTTTAATGGTGGAACTGGAGCTGCCCCAAGAACGAGTGTTTCTCATGCAGGAAAGCCTTTTGAAATCGGTTTGAGCGAGGCTCATCAAACCTTAATTTTAAATAATTTAAGAAGTAGAGTTAAGCTTGAAACTGATGGTAAGCTTCTTACTGGCTTTGATGTTATTGTTAGTGCTATTTTAGGAGCTGATTTATTTAGCTTTTCAAGTGCACCTTTAATTACCATTGGCTGTAGGATGCTTAAGGTTTGTAATTTAAATACCTGTCCTTTTGGTGTTGCAACCCAAAGTGAAAAGCTTCGTAGTAACTTCAAGGGTAAAGAGGATAATGTTGTTAACTTTATGTATTTTATTGCCCAGGAGGTTAGAGAATATCTAGCATTACTAGGCTATAGAAGCCTAAATGAGGTTATTGGTCATGTGGAATTAATTCATCCTATGCCCATAAATGGACTTGATTTTTCAAATCTATTATTTAATCCTGAGGTTCAAAATAAAACCGCTGCTCATTTTGAGAAATATAAGGATGTTAATCTTTTAAATACTATTGATCCTAAAAGAATTTTACCGCTTTGTGAGGATAATTTAAGACATAGCAAGAATTCTACGGTTGATCTTCAGGTTGAAAATACTAATAGAGCCATTGGTACATATCTTTCAGGCTACGTTGTAAGAAATAAAATAAGCCTTGATCATAATGAGGTAGAAATTAACTGCTATGGCAATGCCGGAAATTCCTTAGGGGCATTTTTAACTAAGGGTATTTCAATAAATGTAATAGGTGATGCTAATGATTATGTTGGTAAGGGCTTATCAGGTGGAATTATTAGTATAAGGCCAAGCAAGGATTTTATGGGCAAAGAGGAAGAAAATATCATTAGTGGTAATGTCTGCTTATATGGAGCTACATCAGGTGAGGCCTATTTTGCAGGTGAATGTGGTGAGCGCTTTGGTGTAAGATTATCTGGAGCTAAGGCAATTGCTATCTCTGTTGGTAATCATGGCTGTGAATATATGACAGGTGGTGAGGTTATAATCCTTGATAGAATCGGTCATAATTTTGCATCTGGTATGTCAGGAGGAGTATGCTATATTAAGCGTAGTAAGGAAAATCTTGAAAATATCAATCCGGATCTAATAAGTATATATGATTTGAAAGAAGATGATTTTTCATATTTAAAGAAGCGTATTAATCGCTTTATTGATATGACCAATTCAAACTACGCTAAAAATCTATTAAATAATATTAAGATTAGTGATTATGTAAAGATAATACCTAATGATTATAAGCATATGCTTGACTTGCTTGATAAATATAAAAATGATGATAATGCCCAAATGAAGGCATTTGAGGAAGCTATAAGCTAGTATAAGAGAAATGGTCTAGAAATAGGCCATTTTTCAATTCTAAAGAAAAAAATCGAAATATGTAAAACGATGGTTGACAATGAAAAAAGA
>URFB01000002.1 GCA_900547045.1 uncultured Mollicutes bacterium | reverse complement strand
TAATCGTTGAACTAAGTTTTTTTGTTCTTCTTCATAATAAACTGCTACATTTTCCATCATCGGTCCTAATCTGCCTGTCTTTTCACCTGTTAATAGCATTTCATAAGCTATTCTAGGAAAAGCCCACTGATTTTCAAAAGCTTTTGATAATCCTGATCCAGTACTTAAGTTTGTTACAGCTTCTTTTATTATACCTTTATATATTTCATTATTAGCTACTATTTGCTTTATTTTTTCTTTATCAGATTTCTCTATTTCATCACCAATTCTATCCAAAGCAATATTTAACGTTTCTTTATCTATATTTATACCCTTATCAATTTCTGTATGATTTAAATATTGCTTCAATAGAACACCTGTCATCTTAGCAAATCCATTTATAGCTGCTGATTTTATTGTCTCAAGAACTTTGTCAATTCTATTTTCTACATCTTTCATTCCAAACTGAATAAGGCGTTCTTTTACATTATCTCTATCCATATCCACACCCAACTTAGACATATCTTCCTCTATTCTTCTGTATGTAGGATAATAAAGGACATCTTCCTCAACCAAGTTTTCAACTTTATTTTTGAAATCAACTGCATTTGTAGCTCTTCCGGACTCATCCTGTCTTAGACGCGAAAAAATATATCTACTCACTTCTTCATATGCAATTCTTGTTGGTATGCCATATACATCTCCAACTCGAACAGCATACTCTGTCAATTCCTCTCTATTTGCATTTCCTTCTTGAGCTAACCTCTTTAATTCTTCTTTTTCCTTTTCTGAAAAAATGTTACCTAAATTACTATGACGCATTCTTCTATATCGTAGTGTGTCATAAACATTCTCCTCTAGATATCTATTCAAATCATTTCGCTTTAATGTAAGTTCTTCATTCCCTTCAAATCTTATTACAATCGAATCAAACAATATATTATCTAGCTTGTCTAATCTTCCACTCAAAACATAATATAAACAACTTAGAATTGTTGTTTTTCCCATTCCGTTTTCACCCAAAAATATGTTTACATTGTCCTCAAAGTTTAACGAAACATTATATTGATTAAACAAATTATATATCCTAAAATATTGTATCTTTGTCATAATTATTCTCCTTCTCTTATCATTATATGATTACAAAACTTTCTTATTCCTCAAATATTCTCAACCTCTTAACAATCTCCTCCGGCTCCGGTAACATTGCTTTCATCTCTTCCGGTAACGTATTTCTTAACTGATATGTAGCCACGCCAATCGGGGCATTGATATTCTTCAAGGCATATTCCACATAAGTTTTATCCTTACTCTTGCAAATAATAATTCCGATTGACGGATTCTCATCTTGTAATTTGACTTGCTCGTCCAACACTGACAAATACAACTGCATTTTTCCGGCATATTCTGCTTCAAATTCACCTATTTTTAACTCTATGGCTATCAGACTTCTCAACCTTCTATGAAAAAGCAATAGATCAATATATAAATCCCTGCTTCCCCCCATCAGATGATATTGATTCCCTATAAATGTATAGTCTCCCCCCATTTCTATCAAAAACGCTCTTATATTATTACCAATTGCATTTCCAATTCGTGTTCAGAGTATTCCGGTGACAATTCGGCAAAATCAAATGTATATTCATCTTTTATTGCAAGCTTAGCCTGTACTCTTTGCGCAATCGGAAGCGTTAAATCAAAATTCGTTTGATTCAGTAAATATTTCTCATAGGTCTGTGCCTCGATAAAATTAGTTAAAATGCGCTTAGTCCAACCATATCTTTTCGTCATTTGAATGTAAAATTCACGTTGAAAATCATCCTTACATTTTTCCATAATGATGATATTATTGCTCCAACTAATTTCTCGCACCAGTGGTGCGAGTTTTTCAGAATCACGATAAGTCAAATAGAAATTGCGCATTCTCCACAAATTGGCGGCTGAATATCCCTTTGCACCCGGAAACTCTTTTTGCAATTTTGTTGAAAGCATTTGAGCAATTGATTTTCCCCAACCGTTTTCTTCCTGTTGTCTATAGATTTCTTCTCCAATTTCCAAATACAAATTTATAGTTTCCGAGTTTATTAATTTCAGAACTTGATATTGTTTTTTATGGATCAATTCCTTTAAATCATCCACAAGTGGTTCATAACCCACAATTTCATTCTTTTCCATATTCCTCTCCATTTATCGCACCAGCGGTGCGAACTTTACCAATCAACTTGCTACATAAAAATGCTCGCCTATTATTCCTACAGTTTTAATATAGAATATTGAATTATAATTTACATACCATAATGTATTCTTCGTCGTTTTCATCAACGATACTGAAGCCAACATTTTTATACATATGAACGGCATAATTTATCTTTTGAACTGACAATGATGCCTGCTTATATCCTTGTTTTTTGAGTTCTAAAAGCATTCTTTTCATCAATTTAGTTCCAATACCATGATTTCTATACTCTTTAAGCAATGATATAGCAAATGACGGAGTTTCATCATCAACATGTCCATAATCATCCATAATACGAACCCATACTGCTCCAACTATTTTGTCATCTGTTTCAGCCACATAACACATATCATCTTTTTGCTTGCCAAAATCTGTTACATATACTTGTAATTCTGGTTGCTTAATTATTTCATATGGCGGCGCATCGACTACATCTGGAATAAAAATAGCTTCACACAAAAATGTATTTAGTACATTTACTTCATTTTGTTTTAAATTTCTTATTTTATAATCCATATAAACCTCCGATTTATTATTTTATAAATCAGTTGTCATTCCACACATGTGATACCTCCATCAAATATAAATGCATTATTTCATAAAATTATCATTTGCCGATTACAATACTACTCTTTCATTTGCGTGTGCATAAAAAATGACTTTAAAATTACGACTCATGACAATTTTCCAATCTTCTTTAAACTCTACATTGTTATCATAAGTGTCAAGATAATCTATAGGCTCCAAATCGCCAACAAAACAAAACCCATCATCCAAAATTAGAGAAATACTATCTTTACTATGACTTGACGTAGATAAAATTTCACCTTCAATTCCTATGCTGTAAAGAAATACTCTGCTTTCTTTACATTTAACCAAAACAGCATCTTCTTTGTTTATTGGCACATATTTCATCCGTGCATCCCTACTAAATATTTCATCAGAAAAATGAATATATTCGCCTTGTGTCTCAATCAGCAGAAGTTTTACACCCAATTCCATAAGTTCGCTTATAAGCCCAATATGATCAGGATAGTACTATGTTGCCAAGACATAAGTAATATCACTGATTTTTATGTTGTGCTCTTTAATCGCTCTATTAAATGCAGGCAATGTTCCTGCATAGTCAGTATAGATAAGCAAATTACCGCTTATTTCATAAATAAAAAATGTATTTGTATTGCCGTATTTTAACTTACTTACCACAAACATCACCTCAACTTATTCCAGTTTTGTTTACTCCAAGTCTTCAAGAACACTTTCATAGTCCTTTACAAAATACTTGATGTTTTTACGTGCTTTTTGAAGAATTGTGTGTACTTCAGTTTCCGGCTTCTCTTTCTGTGCTTCTACACCACCAGGATATTTTTCATTTAGCTCACCATTTGCTTTTAATGTTCTCCAATACGGTGTTTCATCATTGGAGAGTTGGTAGCTTGCCCACGCAGCAATGGAACCAAAATACCTGCCGTAATAGGCTCTGTAAAATCTGCTCCATTTAGTTTTGCAAGATGCTCTCATATTTTGCCAACATTAATTACTCTGCCACAAGGAATTTGTTTCATTACCTTGTCATAGTCAATCGGTGGAGCAAAGTACATTTTATTTCCACCATATTTCTCAATACTTTTTTCATCTGTAATAATCTGAAACTTTGGCATATCTTTGCTATCATGCAACATAGCATTAAAATCCTTTTTATTTTCATTAGCCATATCTGCCCCCTCCTTTAAGAATAAGCATTTAAACACTTCTATGCAATGAGACAGTTTTAAAAATCATCAATAAATTATACAGTGACTCAACCTTTTCAGTCTATTGCTTTGATTATATCATAACATCAGTTATTCCCCATTAGGATTTAAGAAATGCGGAGCATTTTCGCTCCGCACCTTATTCAAATTCGATTGTTGCAGGTGGTTTAGATGTACAATCTAAAAGAACTCTATTAACACCTGATACTTCATTTACAATTCTTCTTGATATTTTGTCTAAAACATCATAAGGAATACGAGCCCAATCAGCTGTCATACCATCAATTGAAGTAACAGCACGAATAGCAATTGCATAATTATAGGTTCTACCATCACCCATAACACCTACACTCTTCATATTAGTTAAGGCAGTAAAGTATTGCCATATTTCTTTATCAAGACCAGCCTTTGCTATTTCTTCTCTTAAAATCGCATCACTCTTCCTAACAATTTCAAGCTTTTCTTCTGTAATATCGCCAATGATTCTAATCGCAAGACCAGGGCCTGGGAAAGGTTGACGCCATACAATTTCATAAGGAAGACCCATTTCAAGACCTAAAGCTCTTACCTCATCCTTAAATAAAACATTTAAAGGCTCAATAAGCTTAAACTTCATATCCTTAGGAAGACCACCAACATTATGATGTGACTTGATTGTTTGAGCTGTTGCAGTACCTGATTCAATAACATCAGTATAAAGCGTTCCTTGAGCTAGAAAATCAAAATCACCTAGCTTACGTGATTCCTCGTCGAAGCAATAAACAAATTCATTACCAATAATTTTACGCTTACGCTCAGGTTCAGTAACACCAGCAAGCTTAGATAAAAAGCGCTCCTTAGCATTAATACGAATTACATTCATATCAAATTTCTGACAGGCTGCCATTACCTCATTGCCTTCATTTTGCCTTAAAAGACCATGATCAATAAACATGCAGGTTAAATTATGACCAATTGCCTTGTGTAGCAATACAGCTACAACGGTTGAATCAACACCACCAGAAAGTCCACAAAGAACCTTCTTGTTGCCAACTGTTTTTCTAATTTGTTCAATTTGCATTTCAAGATAATTTTTCATTGACCAGTTATTTTGAGCCTTACATACCTCAAACACAAAATTGTGAAGCATTTTATTTCCATTTACCGTATGTCTTACCTCAGGATGGAACTGAACACAGTAAATCTTCTTTTCCTCATTTGCAATAGCCGCTACAAGGCCATTTTGAGATTTAGCAAGAAGCTTAAAGCCTGCAGGAATAGATGCTACATGATCTCCATGACTCATCCAAACCTCTTCACTATTATCTAGGTCCTTAAATAATAAGGATTTGTCTTCAATAAAAATATTCATCTTTCCATACTCACGAGTTTGGCTTGATTTAATTTCCCCACCAAAATGCTTAGCGGTAAGCTGCATGCCGTAGCAAATTCCTAAAATGGGAAGTCCTAGGCTAAAAATTTCTTCATCAACTGTGAAGGCATCCTCATCATAAACAGACTTAGGACCACCTGAAAAGACGATACCCTTAACGCCCTCCATCGCTTTGATTTCTTCGGCCTTAATCGTATGAGGAAGAAGGGCGCTATATACGCCCATTTCACGAATACGACGAGCAATTAATTGATTATATTGAGAGCCAAAATCTAAAACAATAATCTTATCAGTCATAAAAACTCCTACTTAGAATAATTTGGCGCTTCTACGGTAATTTCAACATCATGAGGATGAGATTCAAGAAGACCAGCATTAGTAATGCGAATGAACTTCGCAACCTCCTTTAGGGTTGGAATATCCTTAGCTCCACAATATCCCATACCAGAGCGGATACCACCACAAAGCTGATAAACTGTATCAGCAACTGGACCCTTAAAGGCAACTCTTCCTTCAATTCCTTCTGGAACAAGCTTCTTAGTAGTTGTATCCTTCTTTTGGAAATAACGGTCAGCTGAACCACGCTTCATAGCCGCAAGAGAGCCCATGCCAACATAGGATTTAAAGCGACGACCATTAAATATTATTTCCTCACCAGGAGCCTCAGAGCAGCCTGCAAGTAAGGAACCCAGCATTACGCAATCTCCTCCTGCTGCAAGAGCCTTTACAACATCGCCTGAAAGCTTAATACCACCATCGGCGATAACACAACATCCACGTGTCTTAGCATACTCATATACATCATTTACAGCCGTAATTTGAGGTACACCAACACCAGCAACGACACGAGTTGTACAAATTGAACCAGGTCCAATACCAACCTTAACAGTATCAACACCTGCATCAATTAATTCCTTAGCAGCTTCCTTTGTAACGATATTTCCCGCAACTAAATTAAGCTTAGGATATTTAGCTCTAATCTTCTTAACCGCATTAATAACATTTTCAGAATGACCATGAGCAGAGTCAATTGTAATAACATCAACCCCCGCAGCCACAAGCGCATCAACACGATCCATCATATCAGCGCCAATACCAACAGCGGCACCACAACGTAGGCGTCCTTTTTCATCCTTACAAGCATTAGGATAATTCTTAACATTATCAATATCCTTAGTTGTAATAAGACCAACTAAATGATTAGCCTTATCTACAATCGGAAGCTTTTCAATACGATGATTCCATAAAATTTGACGAGCCTCCTCAAGGGTAGTACCCTCAGGAGCAGTAATTAGGTTTTCATGAGTCATTACCTCAGATATTTTAGTATCATCTGGCGTAATATATTTTAAGTCACGCGCTGTTAAAATACCTACTAGTACACCATTATTATCAACAATAGGAAGGCCTGAAACATGATACATTGACATAATTTCAAAGGCGTCCTTTGTTGTTTTATCCTTAGTCATAGTTACAGGATTTGTAATCATTCCTGCTTCATTACGTTTAACTAAATCAACCTCACGAGCTTGTGCTTCAATTGACATATTCTTATGAATAAAGCCAAGTCCACCCTCTCTTGCAAGAGCAATAGCAAGCTCAGATTCGGTAACTGTATCCATCGCCGCAGATACAATTGGAATATTCAGTTCAATATTTTTAGTTAAATGGCTTTTTAAAGATACCTCTGAGGGTAAAACATTAGACTTTTGAGGTACTAAAAGCACATCATCGAAAGTTAAACCCGTACGAATCTCATCAAATTTAGACATATTATTAATCCTCCAATCCTAACCTTTTATAAATATATCCAACCTCTTTAAAGTAATAATCAAGAGTAAAGCAAGAAGCAATTTCTTCCTCAGATAAATGCTTTCTTACAGCCTCACTTTGCTTAAGAAGCTCTTCATAATCAATACCCTTATTATAGGCCTCCATCGCAATAGGCTGTACAGTATCGTAGGCCTCCTCACGAACAAGTCCTTTAGAAATTAGGGCATAAAGCACTCTTTGAGCAAAAATTACCTTATTTGTCATATAAATATCTGAAAGCATCTTTTCAGGATATACAACAAGGTTTTCTAAAATCCCCTTAAAACGATTTAGCATATAATCAAGTAAGCATGTGGCATCTGGTAAAATAATTCTTTCTGTTGAAGAATGTGAAATATCTCTTTCATGCCATAGTGCAATATTTTCATAGAATGTAAGCATATAGCCACGCATTACACGGCTACAGCCACAAATATTTTCAGATGAAATAGGGTTACGCTTATGTGGCATAGCGCTTGAGCCCTTTTGACCCTTACTGAAGGCTTCCTCAACCTCATGTACTTCCGTTCTTTGAAGGTTTCTAACCTCAAGCGCCATCTTTTCAAGCTCAGAGGCGATAAGCGCTAAAACACCCATATAGTGAGCATGACGATCACGCTGAATAACCTGAGTTGAAATAAGGGCGTAGTCAATATCTAGTGACTTACAAACATATTCCTCAATAAAGGGTGGAATATTACAGAAATTTCCTACGGCTCCTGATAGCTTTCCAACCTCAATTTCCTTTGATACATCATCAAAGCGCTTAAGCATTCTTTGCATATCAGAATACCATAAGGCCCACTTAAGCCCAAAGGAAGTAATATCGGCATGAATTCCATGAGTTCTGCCAATACAAGGTGTATTTTTAAATTCTAAGGCTCTTTTCTTTAAAACCGCCATAATATCTAAAAGATCCTTACGAAGTATTTTATTAGCCTCTTTAATTAAAATAGCATTAGCTGTATCAACTACATCAGTTGAAGTAAGTCCATAATGAATCCACTTCTTCTCATCTCCAAGGGATTCAGATACTGTTCTTGTAAAAGCCACAACATCATGCTTAGTTTGAGCTTCTATTTCTTTAATTCTTTGAACAGTGAAGCTTGCATGCTCAAGCTTAGGTAGGTCCTCCTTAGGTACTACTCCAAGCTTTGACCAAGCCTCGGCATTTTTAAGCTCAACCTTTAAATATGCATTAAATTTAGCCTCCTCTGTCCAAATATCTCTCATACATTTACGACTATAGCGTTCAATCATTTTATTTTTCCTCCATATGATGTAAATATGCTTCAAGTGTATTTTGCATTAAGCAACAAATTGTCATTGGACCGACACCTCCTGGTACCTTTGTAATAAAGGATGCCTTAGGCTCACATGATATAAAATCACAGTCCCCACACAATTTATGAGTTTGTGGATCTCTATTTACACCCACATCAATTACAACTGCGCCTTCTTTAATAAAGTCAGCTGTAATATATTTTGGCTTACCAATTGCAACTATCAAAATATCTGCCATTTTTGTTATTTCCTTCACATTTTCGGTGTGAGAATGCACAATTGTAACCGTCGCATTTTGATCTAAAAGTAGCTTTGAAATAGGAAGTCCTACAATATCAGACCTTCCCATTACAACAGCATTTTTACCATCAAGCGGAATATTCGCAGAATTAAGAAGACTAATTATTCCTCTTGGTGTACATGGTATCATACCAGGCTTTTTTTGCCACAAGGCTGCGACATTCAAGGGATGGAAGCCATCAACATCCTTATCTAGCCTAATACGCTCAATAACGTGCTCCTTATTAATATGAGCAGGAAGAGGTAGCTGAACTAAAATACCATCCACATTATTGTCATTATTAAGCTCATCTATTTTCATTAGTAAAGACTCCTCTGATATATCATCAGGAAGGCATATTGTTGTATTTTCAATTCCAATTTCAGCTGATGCCTGCTCTTTTCCCTTAACATAGGATTTAGACGCAGGATCATTTCCCACCAGAATAACGGCAAGATGAGGCAAGCGCTCATATACCCTTTTATAATAAAGAATTTCCTCCTTCATTTTTTCTTTAATGCTACGTGAAAGCTCTTTGCCACTAATTATACTTGCCATAAATTCCTCCTAAAGTGATCGATGTCCGATATCTGTTCGGTAAAACAAATTACTAGATTTAATCTTAGAAGCCTCGCGGTTCGCATTTTGTTGCGCCTCAAGTAAGGTATTTCCCTTAGCTACAACAATTAACACTCTTCCACCATTTGTATAATACTTGCCAGCCTCAAGCTTTGTTCCCATATGATATACAATGCCATCAACATCCTCAAGGCCCTCAATTAAATAGCCCTTCTCATATGAGCCAGGATAGCCCTTGCTTGCAAGTACAACTCCTAAATAATACATTGGATCAAATGCTAGATTTACCTTATTTCCATCTATTATATCACAAAAAACATCAAATAAATCATTTTTTAGTTTAGGAAGAACAACTTCTGTTTCAGGATCTCCAAAGCGAGCATTAAATTCAATAACCTTAATGCCATCCTTGGTTTTCATAAGTCCCCCGTATAAAACACCCTTAAATGGACATCCCTCTTTAATTAAAGCTAAAGCTGTAGGCTCCATAATCTTTTTTAAGGCATATTCCTTATCTGAATCGCTAATAATTGGTACCCCACTATAAGCCCCCATACCCCCCGTATTTGGACCTAAATCATTGTTATAGGCTCTTTTATGATCCTGACTTACCTCAAGTGGATAAACATCCGCTCCTGAAACAAAGCACATAAATGAAAACTCAGGACCCTCAAGATAGTCCTCTATTACAACTGATGATGAGCCAAATTTATCATCAATTAGCATATCCTTAAGGGTAGCCTCTGCCTCTTCAAGCCTTGTAGCAATAACAACACCCTTACCCGCAGCTAGACCGTCGTATTTAAGTACAATTGGTAATGTATGTCCCCTTACATAATCTATTGCCTGATTATAGTCACTAAATACCTCATAGCCCGCTGTTGGAATATGATATTTTTTCATTAAGGCCTTCGCATAGGCCTTAGATGTTTCAATTTGAGCCGCCTCCTTTGTTGGACCAAAGATTTTAAGGCCAGCCTTATTAAACTCATTTACAATTCCTGCTGCAAGCGCTATTTCTGGGCCTACAACCGTTAAATCAATTTTATTTTGAAGCGCGAAGCCCGTTAGGGCCTCAACGTTTGTTTCTTTAATATCTACAATATGGGCTATACTTGCAATACCAGCATTGCCTGGTGCACAATATAGTTCAAGATTATGCTTCGATTTTTTAAGTGCATCAAGGATAGCGTGACACCTACCACCAGCACCAACAACTAATACCCTCATATTAATGCTTAAAATGACGCATACCTGTAAATAGCATGCAAATTCCTTTCTCGTTAGCTACATTAATTGACTCCTCGTCACGAATAGAGCCACCAGGCTGAACAATTGCACTAACACCAAATTTAGATGCATATGATACAGTATCTCCAAAAGGAAGGAAGCCATCAGATGCAAGCACAAGCCCTTTTGTATATCCCTTAGCATGAGCCTCCTCTAGGGCAATTTTAGCAGATCCAACACGGTTCATTTGACCTGCACCAACGCCTAGGGTTACCCCATCTTTTACAACCACAATCGCATTTGATTTAACATGCTTAACAATTCTTAAGCCAAATTGCATATCAGATAATTCTTCCTCACTTGGCTTTTTATTTGTAACAGTCATTGAAGAATCAAGTTTAACCATTGCAATATCATTATCCTGCTCAAGGATTCCTCCATTAACACTTACATATTGCTTAGAAGGAGTGACATCGCCTAGCTTATATTCAATTAATCTAACATTCTTACGCTTAGAAAATTCTACTAGAGCCTCATCAGTAAATTTAGGTGCTAGAATTACCTCAAGGAATAAAGGTGCTTTTTCCTCACCCTCCTTAGGAATAGTATATTTCATAAGCTTAGCAGCCTTTTTATCAATAACCTGGTTAGTAGCTACAATCCCACCATAAATAGAAACGGGATCAGCATTATAGGCCTTAGTCCAGGCATCAACTAAATCACTACCAACAGCAGCTCCACATGGGTTCATATGCTTAAGACCTACCGCAAAGGGAATAGATGGATCAAATTCACGAACAATCATTAAAGCAGCATTAGCATCCTGAATATTGTTATATGATAATTCTTTTCCCTGAAGCTGAACGGCATTAGCAAGGCTATAGCTTGTAGGATTAAGGCTATAGAAGCTAGCCTCCTGATGAGGATTTTCACCATATCTTAGGCTTTGACGAAGTGGCGCTTCAATATGTAGAACAGGACTAAGGCCAGCATTCTTTCTCATAAAATCAGATATTGCCATATCATATGAGGCAGTATGTGTATAGGCCTTAGCACTAAGCTTTAATCTAGTTTCTAGCTTGGTATTTCCTTCTTCCTTAATTTCATTAATAATCAAATCATAATCAGAAGGATCACAAACAACAGTTACAGAAGCGTAATTTTTAGCTGCACTTCTTAGCATTGAAGGACCACCAATATCAATATTTTCAATGGCATCCTCCATTGTTACTCCCTCCTTGGCAATTGTTTCCTTAAAGGGATAAAGGTTAACACATACAAGATCAATTTGCTCAATATGATTATCAGCTAGGGCCTGCATATGCTCCTTATTATCTCTTTTTGCAAGTAGGGCACCATGAACAGCAGGGTGAAGGGTCTTAACTCTTCCATCACAAATTTCTGGGAAGCCTGTTACATCCGAAATATTAGTAATAGGAAGTCCGGCCTCACGTAAGCACTTCATAGTTCCACTAGTTGAAATAATTTCAAATCCTAAATTAATTAAATTACGCGCAAATTCAACTACGCCTGTTTTATTAGATACACTGATTAAAGCTTTCATTTTTAGTTCTCCTTAATAATTTTATTAATCGCAAAGGGATAAAGCACATGCTCAATTTCATGAATTTTGGCTTCTACCTCATCAATATTATTACCATAATATTCAAAGGCCCTTTGAGCAATTATTGGCCCCCCATCAAGCTCCTTTGTTACATAATGAACTGTAACCCCAAATACCTTTACACCATAATTAAAGGCATCTTCAATTCCATGGGCTCCCTTAAATGAAGGGAGTAAAGCTGGATGGATATTGATAATCCTATCCTTATATGCCTCTAGCAATGAATCCCCCACAATTCTCATATAGCCAGCAAGGCATATTAAATCAATTTCAAGCTCATTTAATATTTTTATAATTTCGCCCTCATATTCACTTCTTTTTTTATAATCCTTAGGATTAAAGACAAAGGAGCGAATATTTAATTTCTTAGCACGCTCAATAACATAAGCATGAGGCTTATCACAAATTAAAATTTCAACGCTTGCAGGAATATCACCCTTAATACAAGCTTGTGCTATCGCCTCAAAGTTAGTTCCAGAGCCTGATGCAAAAACCGCAAGTCGCATTATTTAATTACAACTCCCTCTTTAGCTGTAACATGGCCAATTTTATAAGCCTTACGTCCGTGAGAGGCAAGAATTTCAATTGCCTTATCTGCATCCTCTTCCTTAAGCGCTAAAACAAGACCAATACCCATATTGTAAATATTAAACATTTCACGGTGATTTACTTTACCATATTTTTCAAGGAAGTTAAAGATAGGAAGAATAGGCCAAGAGCCCTCTTCAATTTCAATTCCTTGACCCTCCTGTAAAATGCGAGGAATATTTTCATCAAAGCCACCACCGGTAATATGAGCAACCCCATGGACATCAAGGCTTCTTATAACATCAAGAGCCTCCTTACAATAAATATTAGTTGGCGTAAGTAAAACCTCACCTAAGGTTTTATTATCATCTAATTCATCATATTTTTTAAATAAATCCAGATTATTATCAGAAATAATCTTTCTTACAAGCGAGAATCCATTTGAGTGAACTCCACTTGATTCAATACCAACAAGAACATCATCAACGCTTACCTTAGTTCCATCAATAAGCTTTGACTTTTCAACAACTCCCGTTGTAAAGCCTGCAATATCATATTCTCCATCCTGATACATACCAGGCATTTCGGCTGTCTCACCACCAATTAAAGCACAGCCAGCTTGAATACAGCCATCAGCTACACCCTTAACAATTTGCTCAAGACGAGAAGGAATCGCATGACCTACTGCAACATAATCTAGGAAAAATAATGGCTCAGCCCCTTGAGCTAATACATCATTTACACACATTGCAACCGCATCAATACCAATGGTATCATGCTTATCCATTTGGAAAGCAAGCTTTAGCTTAGTACCAACCCCATCGGTACCAGATACAAGCATTGGCTCCTTATAATTTAGTAAGGATAAATCAAACATTCCCCCAAATGAGCCAATATTAGAAACACAGCCAAGACGATTTGTACTCTTAACATGCTTCTTATATCTTCTTACGGCCTCATAACCAGCCTCTAAATCAACACCTGAACTACCATACGCTTTTGAACCCATATATTATCCTCCTAAAACTTATGATCCTTATTAGCTTCCCAAACACTTGAATAAAGTGCAGTTGGGTATTTACCTGTAAAGCAAGCGGTGCATAATTCATTTCGCTTAGCCACCTCAAATAAAGCTTTCTCTGAGATAAACACTAGTGAATCAGCCCCAATGATTTCTCTTACCTCCTCAACGCTATGATGAGCTGATATTAATTCATCATAGGTTGAGATATCAACACCATAAAAGCACGGATGTGTAATTTGTGGCGATGCAATTCTTACATGAATTTCTAGTGCTCCCGCATCACGAAGCTGCTTGATAATTTTTTTACTTGTTGTACCACGTACAATTGAATCATCAATTAAAACAATTCTTTTGCCCTTAACAATGGAAGAGACAGGGCTTAACTTCATTCTAACAGCCTTTTCACGCATTTCCTGCGAAGGCTGAATGAAGGTTCTTCCGACATACTTGTTTTTAACAAGACCAATCTCATAAGGAATATGAGAGGCCTCTGAATAGCCAATAGCGGCTGATAGGCTTGAATCAGGAACACCAATTACGATATCCGCATCAACCGGAGCTTCCTTGTATAAAAGCTTACCTGTTTCCTTTCTAAAGGCGTGGACATTGATTCCTTCAATATCACTATCTGGTCTTGAAAAATAAATATATTCCATAGCACACATATTGTGATGCTTATACTTAGAATAATCATAGGAATGAAGACCACAGTTATCAATAACTACTACCTCACCTGGATTAACATCTCTTATAAAGCGTGCCCCACAAATATCAAGCGCACAGGTTTCTGAAGCTACAATATAGCCCCCATTTAAGCTACCAATTGAAAGGGGTCTTAGGCCATATTTATCTCTTACACAATAAAGCCTATCCTTAGTTAAAATAACAAAGGCGAAGGCTCCCTCAAGCATATTTAAAGCCTGAAGAATAGCCTCAATTCTTTTAGATGAGGCATTATCCTTTTTAATAAGGTGAGCAAGAATCTCTGAATCAGAGGTTGATTGAAACATACTTCCTCTTTCCTCAAGAAATCTTCTTAGCTCATTGGAGTTAACTAAATTACCATTGTGAGCTAGGGCAAAATCACCGGTATGGTGACGAAATAGGAAGGGTTGTACATTTTCAATTCCCCCACCTCCGGTAGTTGCATATCTAACATGGCCAATAGCCATTGAGCCCTTAAGGGTGCTTAAATTAGCATTATTAAATATCTCAGAAACTAAGCCCTCACCCTTAATACGCTTAAGCTCATGGGTATCATCGCTTACGGTTACAATACCACAGCCCTCCTGGCCACGGTGCTGTAGGGAATGGAGTCCGTAGTAGCATAGCTCACTTGCGTTTTCTACACCAAAAACACCAAAGACACCGCATTCCTCGTGAAGCCCTCTAAATGCATCTAAATTATCCATTTAAATACCTCCTCATTTTAAAGCATCTTAAGACGCTTAAGAATTTCCTCATAAGCCTCAAGCACCTTACCAAGATCTCTTCTAAAGCGATCCTTATCAAGCTTTTTTAAGCTTTCCTTATCCCATAGCCTACAGGTATCAGGCGAAATTTCATCGGTTAAAATGATATGCCCTTCCTCATCACGGCCAAATTCAAGCTTGAAATCAACAAGGATTATCCCCACACTATCAAACATCTTTTTAAGTTTAGAGTTTACCTTATCTGTTATGCTATATATTTCCTTTAAATCGTCGTAGCTACAAATTCCAAGCGCTACAGCATGATCATCATTAATAAGCGGATCACCCAATGTATCACTTTTATAATCAATTTCCTTAATCGTATTAGGAGGAATAGTCCCCTCTTCAATATTAAGACGCTTAGACATTGACCCTGCTACAACATTTCTTACAACCACCTCAAGGGGAATGATTGTAGCCTTTTTACAAAGACAGTCGCGATCATTTAGCTTCTTAAGGAAGTGCGTAGGAAGACCTAGTTCATTAAGCTTTGTAAAAATGATTGAAGAAATTTCATTATTTAAAATTCCCTTAGAGGCGATTTTAGCCTTTTTAATACCATTAAAAGCGGTTGTATCATCCTTATAATGAATTATAATTTTATTTTCATCGTTACTACTATAAAGCTGTTTTGATTTACCATCATGTAGAAGTTCTAATTTTTCCATTATCTATACTCCAGTTTTTTGTACTTTTAAATTATTTTTTCAAAAAATAATTAATGGCATTAGTAAAGATGTCCTGATTCTTATTACCATAAATATTCTTATATAAATTTTCATTATATCTTTCCGTATGTCCCATCTTACCAAGAATCAAGCCTGATTTAGAAATAATACCCTCAATGGCATATGATGAGCCATTAGGATTCATTGGTGATGTCATTGTTGGATTTGAATCATAATCAACATATTGGAAGGCAACCTGACCATTTTCAAATAACTTTTTAGCATTTTCCTCTGACACAACAAATTTACCCTCACCATGAGAAACCGGAATAGTAAATTCCTCTCCTTGCTTAAATGATGAAAGCCAAGGTGAACGATTAGATGTGACACGAGTCGTTACCATTTGGGAAACGTGACGATTAATATCATTTCTAAATAATGTTGGTGAATCAAGTGTTACAGCTCCAAGCTTAGCATCTGGTAAAAGGCCTGATTTAACAAGAGCCTGGAAGCCATTACAAATACCTAAAATTAAGCCCTTACGCTTTAATAAATTAGCAATAGCCTTCTTAATTTTATCAGCTGTAAGCACATTAGCGATAAACTTAGCTGACCCATCAGGCTCATCACCAGCACTAAAACCACCTGATAGAACAAAGATATCACAAGCATCAATTAGTGATGCCATCTCATCAATTGAAGCATTTACATCATCCTCATTTAGATTTCTAAAGACAGAGCTTACAGTTTTAGCACCACGGCTTCTAAAGGCCTTAAGCGTATCAAAATCACAGTTAGTACCAGGGAAGGCTGGTGCGTATACTAAAGGCATATGTGCTTCTCCTTCATAGCTAAATGCTCTCTTTCTTCGTTTAATTTGTTCCTCAACGGTTCCCTTAACACCTGAGCTTAAAGGATAGATTTGCGTGAATTTTTGAAAATTTGCATCAAGCATTTCCTCAACGCTAAATTCGCAATCGTTAATCTTATATGATAATGATGTCTTGCCTAAGCATTCTGCAAAATCTAACGGCTTTTTAGCCTCAACTAAAATAGCACCATAGCTAATATCATATAAGGAATCTTCATCAACTAAAACCTCAAAGCCTACTTTATTACCAAAGCTCATTTTAGCAAGAGCCTCACCAAGACCTCCAAAGCCTAAGGCATAGGCTGAAATTACATTTTTATTCTTAATTTCCTTATGAAGCTTATTATAAAGCTTAATAGCCTCATCATAATTAGGCTCATAATTCTTATCATAGCCAGGATTAACTAAATATAGATAATTACCAGCCTTCTTAAAATCAGTTGAAATTACATCCTTCGCATTTAGGATTGTAACACCAAAGGCGATTAGTGTAGGAGGTACATTTTTATCAAGGTAGCTACCAGACATTGAATCCTTACCACCAATTGATGGCATATGTAACGCTTCTTGAGCTTTAATCGAACCAAGTAGGGATGCAAATGGTAAACCAAATGATTTTTCATCAGTCATTTTCTTAAAATATTCCTGATAAGAGAAACGTACATTTTTAATAGAAGCACCCGCCGCTACAAGCTTACTTACCGCCTCAAGGACCGCATATTGAGCACCATGGTATGGGCTCCAGCTTGAGAGATTAGGATTATATCCAAAGGCCATCATTGATGCCGTATTTGTAAAGCCCTTAGTAGGAAGCTTTTGACAAGAAACCTGGCTTTCAGATAATTGATATTTTCCGCCATATGGCATTAAAACTGTAGAGGCTCCAATAGTTGAGTCAAACATTTCAACTAAGCCCTTTTGGCTTAATACATTGTCAGATTTTAAATTAGCAAGGAAGCTATCGTGTAAGCCTCCATCATAGGCTTGCTTAAACGGATTTTTTTCCTCAACCTGGCCAACAAGGACCTTCGCATGATGTGTAGCACCAGCTGAATCAATAAAGCTTCTTGTAAGGGAGGCCTCAAGATGTCCATTATAATACATATTCATACGACCTGTATTAGTAACATCTGCTACATAGGTAGCCTCAAGATTTTCCTCATGACAATATTGCATAAATAAAGCTAAATTATCCTTGCTAAGGCAAACTGCCATACGCTCCTGCGATTCAGATATTGCAAGCTCAGTGGGATTAAGACCATTATATTTAACTGGTACACGATCAAGATAAATATCTAGGGAGGGTGCAAGCTCACCAATCGCAACCGATACTCCACCTGCACCAAAGTCATTTGACTTTTTAACGAGCTTGGTAACCTCAGGGCGAGCAAATAATCTTTCAATCTTACGCTCCTCAGGGGCATTACCCTTTTGAACCTCACTTGAGCAAGTTTCAATTGATTTTTGGTTGTGCTCCTTTGATGATCCCGTTGCACCACCAATACCATCACGGCCAGTTCTTCCACCAAACATAACAATGACATCGCGCTCTTCTGGCTCCTGTCTAATAATATTGTCATATTTAACAGCACCGACAACAGCACCTACCTCCATACGCTTAGCTGTATAGCCTTCGTGGTAGATTTCCTTAACATGTGTAGTAGCAAGGCCAATTTGGTTACCATAGCTTGAATAGCCTAGGGCAGCCTTAGTTGAAATTACTTTTTGAGGAAGCTTACCCTTTAGGGTATCCTTAACATCCTTATAAATGTCTCCTGCTCCGGTTACACGCATTGCCTGGTAAACATAGCTTCTTCCTGAAAGAGGGTCACGAATAGCACCACCTAGACAGGTAGATGCACCACCAAAGGGTTCAATTTCCGTTGGGTGGTTATGCGTTTCATTTTTAAATTGTAATAACCATTTTTCTAAAACACCATCATTATCAACATCAACAAAGATTGAACAAGCATTATTTTCCGAAGACTCCTCTAGGTCGTTTAAATAGCCCTTCTTCTTTAAAAAACGGGCACCAATACAAGCCAGATCCATTAGGGTTGTAGGCTTAGCCTCACGATGAAGCTCAGATTTCATTTCCAGATATAAATCATAAGCCTTTTTAATTGATGGAGCTATAAAGGAATCCTCAAAGCTAATTTCATCTAATACCGTATTGAAGGTTGTATGACGACAGTGATCAGACCAGTAGGTATCAATAATTCTAATTTCCGTTTCATTAGGATTACGTCCCTCCTCCTTAAAGTAGGCAAGAACGCATTTAAGATCACTTACGCTCATCGCAAGGCCCATTTTATCAATTAAAGCCTTTAAGTCCTCTTCCTTATAATTTAAGAAATCAGTAATTTCCTTAACAGCTAAAGGCTTAGTCTTATCGTTATAAGCAAGAACCGCTAAATCCTTCTCTCTTGATTCAACAGGATTAATTAAATAATGCTTAATCTTTAGCATCTCCTCATCACTGACCCCATCAAGAATAATAATTTTAGATGATGAGATTTTAATATTAGCCTTAGGATTAATTAGGTGACAGCAGGAAATCGCTGCGTCAGCTCTTTGGTCAAATTGACCAGGTAAAAATTCAATAGCGATATACCTTTTACCATCTAAATCAAGCTCAAGGGATACATTATCGGTTACAACCTCACCAAATACCTTATATAGAGCTTTATTTAATAAGGATTCACTAAAGCCAAATAAATCATAGGTATTAATAATTCTAAGTCCCTTTAAATTAAGCTCAAGATTTGTATTTAAATCATTAAGCATACTTTTAGATTCAACCTCAAAGCCAGGCTTCTTTTCTACATAAACACGATAATTCATTTTATTCGATTCCTTTCTCTATTTCCATAAAAGTCTTTAAATCCATATCTAGGAAGGTAATATGACCCATTTTTCTTTTTTCACGAGCCTCTTCCTTAAAATACATATGAAGGAAGCCAGGAGCCTGCGTCAAATAATAATCCACATTGATTAGGTCCCTACCTAATATATTTTTCATAATAGCTTTATGAAGAAGCTTTGGCTCATCATAAGTCATATCTAGTAAATATCTTGCGAATAAATCATATTGACTATAATCTAAGGCCTCAATTGAATAATGTCCACTATTGTGAGGACGAGGTGCCATTTCATTAAAATAAAACTCGCCATCCTTAATGAAATATTCAATACACAGGATTCCCTTGTATCCGGCCTTCCTCATAAAGCCCTTAGACGCTTCTTTCATTGCCGCTTCGATATCCTTTACACCATCAAAGGGTACCTCACAAATATCTAAAATTCCTTCCTTGTGGATGTTGTGTCCTACGGGAAGAGATACGATTTTCTTATTATCACCAATCATAATAACAGAGGCTTCATAATCAAATTTAATAAATTCCTCAACAATACCCTTAGCATTAGTATTAAAATAAGGTCTAACCTTAGCAAGGTCCTCCTTTGATTTGATTAAAACCTGACCATGACCATCATAGCCTTCCGTTCTTGTTTTATATAAGGCCGGATAGCCTAAATTATTAATTGCATCAACTAAGTCAGCTTCGTTATCACATTTGAAAAATCTAGCTGTTTTAAGGCCAAATTTCCTCGCCGTATTTTTCTCTGTTAAGCGATCCTGGCTATCAATTAGGCTTTGAATGCCTTGCTTTATGTTATATTCTTCATTTAGCATTTTAAGATGTTCACCCTTAATATTTTCAAATTCATAGGTTACAACATCCGATTTTTCACATAAGGCTCTTAGGGCCTCCTCGTCATCATATGAGGCACAAATAAATTCATCACAAACGTGAGTAATTGAGCAATGATGATTAGGATCTAAGCCGATCACACGTCCTCCAAGCTTTTTTATCGCCTCTGCAAGCATCATACCTAATTGGCCCCCGCCAATTATTCCTACTAGCTTAGAGTTCAATTTCAAGCACATCCTTTGTTTGTTTTTGTCTAAATGCTAAATATTTCTTTCTAATTTCTTCATCATGTAAGGCTAAAATTGATGCACAGTATAAGGCTGCATTCTTAGCGCCATTTATCGCCATTGTTCCAACAGGAACACCCGCTGGCATTTGAACAATAGAAAGTAAGGAATCAAGTCCATTTAAGGCCTTTGATTTTACCGGCACCCCAATAACTGGAAGCTCACATGAGGCCGCTACCATACCAGGAAGGTGTGCTGCACCACCAGCACCAGCAATAATTACCTCAATACCTCTTTCTTTAGCTTCCTTTGCGTATTGATATAAAAGCTCAGGTGTTCTATGAGCAGATACAACCTTAACCTCATATTTAATTCCAAATTCCTCTAAAATGCTAATTGCATCCTGCATAACCTCATAATCGCTTTTTGAGCCCATGATTACTCCAACCATTTTCATTTCCTCCTAAAAACAAAAAAAGCAGCGACAAAAAAAGTCACCGCTTTTGCGTAGTTTTCCCATATAATACTGCTTATTAATATTGTTATAAATTAAATATTGACCACACATAATACACCTCTCGCTTTATGTGTAGCAGGAAAAGGAATTTATAAAAATTCGATTTAATCTCGTAGTCCCAAAATTTACGGTTATGGGGTAGAAACTTGCTTACCACATTAAAGCTATTATACAAGAAAATTTATATTAAAAATAATTAAAAATAAATACATAAATATCTTAGCATAAAGAATGAAAGAATACTAGAGGCTAATAAAAAGAAAGCGATTTCACACGCTAAAAGGGCCTTTTGGGCCCTTTTTTTTAGGAATTTATTAATTTGCTTTCTTTATTTTTCCTTTTATATCCTTATATCTATCTGCAAAAAATAGAATATAGCCAAGTACGACAAATACCGCAACTA
>URFB01000001.1 GCA_900547045.1 uncultured Mollicutes bacterium | reverse complement strand
TTTAAATCGTTCTTATCATAACACTTCAATAATTCATTTAACTCTTCCTTGTTACAGATCCTGCTGAAGCTAAGGTCTTCACCTTCAGGTCCATAAACAAAAACATTAACATCATACATCTTAAGCACCTCTTAACAAGATAAAATTCTACCATTAAAAAAGTTTATAACAAGTCTTGACATTGACTAAATTATTTATTTTTTAAAATATTAATTGTTGCTTCAATATTGGTGTTTATCCAAGTATCCAAATCACCATAAGTTGAAGTGATGTAATTCTTAACATCGTCAGTCATTTGATTAAGTGCAATATCTCTAGCTTTAAGTAAAGCGAGCTTTTGACTTGCTTCATCAAACTTATCTTCTTTCTTCAAGGCCTCTACATAAGTTTGAAATACTGTTCTAACAGCATTAATGATTATCGTAGTCGCTGTAGATAAGAAATTAGCGGCTTTGTTATTGTTGATTTTAGAATTGATTAATTGTACTAATTTTGCTCCTGCTATTGAAAGTAAAGGAAGCACAATTGATGTTACTACTACACTTATAATATTAATTAAAATTTCGTTCATGGTTATTTATCTCCTTTCACATGAATTGAATCATTTTTAATGTGGTCATCGACCTTTTGTTCAATCTTAATAATTCTTGAATGTAAGTCGTCATATTTTTCTTCTAGCTTGTCTAATGTTTTTTCAATTCGATCAATTGATGATTTGATATATCCAACATCAGAAATAAGGACACCTTCATTCTTTCCTTCTTGTTTATGGTCTCCTTTGTTGTTTCTATGGAAAGCTAGGAAAGCAAAAAGAATAGATGACATTGTTCCTACAATGCCTATAATTGATAAAACGATATTTGTTGCATCCATTAAGCCTCGGCCTCCTTTTTAAAATAATCTAGTGCTGCTTTTAATTCATTTTTATAATTTTTTTTATCTGGAGCAGCTTTAAACTTTACTATCCATTCTTTTACCTCGCTTGAAAGTTCTAAAGAAAAAGAACCAGTCGCCTTGTATCTTTCAACAATGCTTCTGATTCTAATTAAGTGATACATGTTCTTTTCAATAAAATTATTAGAGTAAAAGAAATCATAGTAAGAATATATTTTATTGCACCAGATCTTTATTTTCGAAGGAAATACACTTATATACTTTTCTACATCTGGTCTTATAGTTTCAGACATATACACAAGATTATCTGGAAATGCCATAATTTCATCATTAAAGATTTCATTATATTCGTCGTAAGAATCATTAAATTCCATCTTACTTTTCCAAGCTCTAAGGCCATAAATGAAATATTCCTTCTTTCCATTATTCCTATGAGTCATTCCTTTGAAGTCCTTTAAAACAACGATGTAATCTTCATCGCTATTTTCATTTGAAGTTCCAAAAGCGTATGAACCACATCTATACATTAAGAGCACTTCATCATCTATAAATTCATTTTTTATAAACTCCATTTCTAAATCCTCCTATCTATATGCGTAAACCATTTTGACATAATGAGATGTTGTATTGCAGGTAAAAATCAATGCTTTTTCACTTGATGAAGCACCAAGTACAAGAGTATGATTTGCACCACCATAAACATAATCAACTGTGACATTTGACATTCCACTCGATCCATTTCCTGGAATTGCAACCATTATACCTACACTTAGTTTCACAAAGAAAATTGTCGAATTATAGGTGTTATATTCATCCTCATAAAGATAAATTGTGCATTTATTTGAAGTGCCATAGTTCTTCTTTGTATAAAAACCATAACGACTATCAACATACTTTACTGCCTCTTGATAGCCACTATTGGCGACTGATAAAGGTGTTTCAATATAGTTAGGTTTGAAGGTTAAATCAAGAGTCAAGGATGTGGTTGTTTTTGAGTATTTTGCTATCGCCATTTGGTAAATCGTACCATTATTATGGAGGTTTTGCTGTGTAAGTGTTGGAAATGATGTACTTTCGACCTTTGTTAATGTTGCCGTATTATTGGATAAATTTATCTGAATAATTACATATCCATTCTTAGTTGAATCTAAAGAAATATAAACTTGACTACCTTCTTCAACATATAATCTTCTTCCATAAATTTGAACATAGCCACTTTTAAATGTTATGTAATTATTAGAAGCTGATACAGCAAGCTCTCCACCTAAGCCTCTAATTACTCCATCAGCTTTTAGACCAGTTAAATGATAATTGATATCAGCATCTTGCTTTGAAGACACGCTACTACCATCGAACGTTATTTTTACTAAAGCCATCTTAAAACCTCCTTATTTTTTGCTAAGTAGCTTAATTTTTTCTGTCAAACTGACTCGATATTCACCAAGAGTCACATTCGCAGTGTGTATGTTTCCTTTAAATGTGATCTTTGTAATCATTGTTTGATATGTTTTATTTGGTGTAATAAACTCAATAAAATCACCCACATTTAAGACATCAAACAAAGGTGCGATTTTATTATTTACCAAATAATCGAATGTAATTGAATGCTCAAGTGATGATGTTAACATCTCTTTTTGAGCAGTTGTGTATAAAGAATTATAGTCACTATCTGAATAAGTTTTAGCTAGTGAATTAATTGATTTATAACGTTTTGTATTATCATTTTGATTTGAAATTATGCCATCAGTGAAAAGATAATAATCGATTGTATTTTTATATGTAACATTTGAATCTTTAGGATAAAAAGTGACCTTATTTACCGCTTGCGTGTTATTATCAGTAATCACTAAATTACTGATACAAGCAATACTGGATTTTAAGATCACTCCTTTTTTACATTTTGTAATATGAAGGTCAATTCCTGATATCTTTCCATTATCATAAACAAGGCTATAAACTAAACCAATTGAGTAGGCTTTATTTAGAGTTGAAACAACACTTGAAATAGAATCTACTGTATCTTCTTCAAATGTTAATGCTCCATTTACTACTTCAGCATCTCTACTGATTGTTAAATAGCTCATATTTTGAAGTGAATCAGAATTAGAAATAAAAGCCTTTTTTATTAAATTCAAAAGATAAATTGATAGATTACCAGAATATGATGTTAACTTCATCTTATAATCTAAAATCGATATAAAATCCTTTGTTTTAACCTCTGTAACATGATTTTTTAAATCAATTGAAGTGACAATTCCTATGTAGTTTATCTTCTTATCTTTGACGATAAGGTAATCGCCTACATTCGCATTAACCGCTTCTTTATTAATTTCAAAAGATGAACTTTGAGGTATGACATTATCAATAATAATCGTGAAATTATCATTAGCGTATCCATAATCAAGTACAGATAAAGTTAAATAATCTAAAAATATAACTTCCATTAGTTACCACCATACCCTTCAAGAATCTGAATATTACATGTCGTTTTAGCATTGACTCCAGGACTAAATCTTATCTTCTTTTCACCCTTATCAATGAATAAAAAATTATCACATGAGAAGTCTTGCATTTGATAAGCATTTTTGGTTATTCCATTTTCAGTAATAGTTATAAATTGATCTGATTCATCTGAATTAACAGTTATAATACAATCATCAGATTTAACCATAATCTTTAATGAAGATATAATCGTATCTCCATCAAGAATATCAACTCTAGGATTATTGACTGCACCAGCAATAATGATATTTAAAGGTGCTTTTACTTCTCCATTATTCTTCACATAAATTTCGCCATTGTATGATGAACTATAAATATGAGGATAACCAAATGGAAATGTTTTACCTTTTACATCTTCATTAACAGATATTTGATAATTAACCTTATTAAGCCACAAAGACAATTTATCCAAAGATAATGAACTTTGAATTGTATTACTTTGAAGCTCCGTTTTGGTTATTGATTTAAATGAAACATAAGTATATTTTGTATCTTTGCCATTACTATAAAAAAGCCTTAATTCATTAGAAGATCTAATAAAATCAAGGAACTTTGAATAGCCATTATAGCCATTTAAAAATACAACTTCAAAATCAAGTGATGTTTGAGGATTTTTAATTTCAACACAGGTATATCTATTTGAATAAGCTACATAAGTATTTTGCTTTTCAACTCCTAAATTACCAATACTTGAAATCAATGTTGAAGTCCTATAATCAAAAAAATAGGTAGTGCCTATTTCATTTACAAGATATAACTTTCTCATTATAAATAGGCACCTCCTAACGCTTTATTAATTGAATCAACATCAAATTCTGATGATGAAGTATTTACTGTTACATTGTTTGTTGTTTGGTTGTTATTTGTAGTTGAATAATTAGATGTTTTATTTCCATTAAGATTAAAAGTATCACTAAACCAATCTCCAACTGAACTAAACCATCCTTTTACATTATCCCATGCTTTTTTAGCCCAACCTGATACTGCATCAGTTGCTTTCTCAATTGTTCCTTTTACACCATCAACTGCTCCTTTAAAGAAGTTTCCAATGTTCTCTCCAACCTCTCCAAGAAAGCCTGTAAAGCCTTTAAATTTATCTTTAAGCCAACCAAACATACCTCTAAATTTTTCAGTTATACTTCCAACTACACCAGATACCTTATCAACTATTCCACCAGCAAAATTAGAAACTCCATCACTTATTCCTTCAAAGATATTTGATAGATTATCTGCAAGCCACTTAATTGCATCAATTATCCAATTTAAAATATCTAAAATAGGTTTTAATAGTGTATTTAAAAGTTCTAATGCAGGAGATATAACTGTTTCAATGACATTTCCTATTGTCTCTAAAATTGGTTCAAAGGCTGATAAAACTGAACTAATTAGTTGAAGCTGCAATTCTAAAGGTGTAAGTAATACTTTAATTAAAGGTTCTAGTAATTTAATGATACTTGAAACAAGCTCAATAACAGTTTTCAAAACCTTAATAATTGGTTGTAACAAAGTAACGATAACTTTTAAGATTGATTTTAAAATTGAAGATAAAATCTTAACTACATAACCAACTAGAGAAACCCCTACTTCGATAATATCAACTAGGGCATTTAAAACATCCATGATAGGATCTAAAACAGCATTTATTAATTCTAAAACTACATCAACAAGATCAGCAATTAAGTCAATAACTACACCTAGAACCTCCATGATTGGTTCTAATATTGTCGTAATTAAATCTACTACTTTGCCAATTAATGAAGTTATAACTTCAAGAATTCTCTTAATTAAAGGCATTAATTTTTCAAGTAAACCAATAACCACATTAATAATTGATTCAAGTGGAGGTAATATTTTATCTATAACCTCAACCAACATATCAATTACTTTATTTATTAAATCCATTATCGTCTTAATAATTGGCATTAAAGAATTAACTATTTCTTGAATAAAGTCCATTATTTTATTAAGTAGTTTTGAAATAATATTTATTATCTTTCCAAGCAACTCTCTAAACTTCTCATTTTGAAGTAAGATAACTGCTAAAACTGCAATAAGACCTACAATACCAAGTATCGAAGCCTTAATTGCTCCACCAGCTAGTGTAATTGCTCCTTTTAAAGCAGTGAGTCCTACCTTAATTTTTGAAATCAAAGGTATCAGTTTACCAATGATTACTAAGACTGGCCCTGCTGCCGTTACAATTCCAAGTAGCGTCCCAATAAACACCTTCATACCTTTTGATAGATTATTCCACCAATCAAGTGTGCTTTTAAGGGCTGGTACGATCTTATTTGTGATCATTAAAACAAGACTATTCATTACCGGAAGTAGGGCTTGAGCAAGCTCATTTTTAAGACCTGTCAATGCTTGTTTTAATCTTGAAATGGCATCAGTAAATTCTCCTGCTTTTTTGGCATCTTCATTTGATACAATTCCTAGTTCTCTACATTCATTTCTTAAATCTTCTACTTGACTTGTTGAAGCAGATATTACTTGAGTAAGTTCAGCACCTAGCTTATCTCCAAATATTTCATTAGCGACTGCTGTTCTTGAGGCTTCATCTCCTACTGAAGATAGAGCATCTCTAATTTTCATGAAAGCCTCATCAGTATTAAGACCAGCTAAATCCTCACTAGTTAATCCAATAAGTTTTAGTTTCTCATTAACACTATCAGCACTTCCATTTGCTATATCTCCTAAAAGAGCATTAACCTTAACAAATGCTTTTTGTAATTGGTTTTGATCTACTGCTAAAATCTCTGCAGCATAGCTCCATTCCTGGAAAGCCTCAGCAGATAGATACACTTTAGAGGCTGTATCAGCTAAGTCATCTGATGCAACAAGTGATTTATAAGAAAGAGCGGATAAAGCAGTACCTGCAGCTACAATAGGAGCTGTTACATACTTTGTAAGTTTATTACCAACTCCTGCCAGCTTATCCCATTTAGCATTACCAAGTTCTAGTATCTTCGTACTAGTATTTTTAAGCTCGGTATTTAGCTTTGAAACATCAGCTTCAGCATACTCTACTGCTCTTTCAAGTTTCTTAAATTCGGATTCACTTATTGCACCAACTTTGACTGCTTCCTTAGCTTCTTCTAATTTTTGTTTTTGAAGTTCTAATTTCTTTTTAGTTGAATCTAAAACCTCATTTAATTTAGTTTGTTTATTCTTCCATAAATCAATATTTGAAGAGTCATATTTAAGTCTTTGATTAATAGCTTTTAAGTCAGCTTGTTGTTCTTTTAATTCTGCTCTTACTTTTCCTAAGGACTCGTTAAGTTCAGTAGCATCAAGTCCTAATTTAATGTTTAAACCTTTTATTGTTTCAGCCATTCGCTTAACCTCCTATAGTAAAAAATTGTCAATGTCAGATTGTGTCGCCTCTCTTGATGAGTTTTCACTTCTTCCCATTGACTCCATAAACAAATCAACAAGCTCAAAATAAGTATCAATCTCAATCAAAAAGGCATCCGTTAGTGAGATGCCCATTTGAGATAAATTAAATATGATATTACTAGTCGCTTGATGCTTCCGTTTTACTTTCTCTGGGACTTTTGCTTTGCTCTTTTGTCCCTGGAAAGAGTAAGCCAAATACACCAGTTAATTCATTCATAGCTTCAGTGCTTTGGAACACTCCAAACTCAAAAGTATCCATAAACTCTACAAATGTTTTCTCTTTTGCATAAGGCTTATGTAAGATATAAATAATTTGGAACGATGTATTAATAACTCCTGACAAGCTACCAATAGAATCGCTTTTAATATTTTGTATCTTATCTAAATCTTCAAACAAATCAGTACCAAAGGTAGACTTGTAATCGATTAAGGTTTTTAATGAGGCATGAACTGGTAATTCACGGCCTCCAATCTTAATAATACTATCCATTATTTAAGCACAGGCAAAACTGGTGCAACACTTAAGAATGTCGCATAATTTGCGTCTCCTTTCGAAGCTGTAATATGTGTTGTGTAATTATCTGCATCAATAGCAATAGGTCTAGCTGTAATTGTTAAAGAGATTGAGTTTGCTTCAACTGAATCAGCTTTACTCTTAGTTGCTTCATTAATTGGTGAGGCAGTACATAAATAAAACCATGTTCTTCTTGCCTTAGCATCACCTTGTAATTCAAAACCTAATGCAAAAGTAACTACTTCAGCATTTACAATTTCTACAAGATTTCCATTATCAAGTTTCTTATAACCTAAAATATCAGTTTTGAATTCATCAATTAATTCAGTGAGTTTTAAGGTTAGAGTTCTACCTGCATTTTGAATTAATGTAGCCACTACTTGATCATCGGCATAAACCTGTGTTGAGCTACCAATTAAATCACTTGAAAACTCTTGTGCTCCTGGAAGTGCAACTGGTGTAGCAAACAACCAAGTTCCATCAACAGGATTAAATGTAGCCTTAGAATAATGAACATTCTTAAGGCCAAAAGTTACAATATTATTTGCCATTTAAAAATCCTCCATTTCAATTTCATAAACTCGATTTATTGATTTATCGCTATTATGCGTTTCACTTAAAACCGAGAAACTTAATCCGTTTTTTAATAACGCCTTCTCTAAAGTTCCCTCAAGAGTAAGGTCTTTTTTCTTTGTGACAAGAGTAATCTGAACGCTTGAAACATAAAAAATAGGAACATCGTCATGATATCCCTTTGGCTTTTTAGTTATTTCTTGGTAAACGATATATGGCATTGGAGCATTTTCTTCATTGTCATAAACATTTACTGCATAGAATACTTTGTCTTTTAAAACTTTATCTAGAATGGAATAAATAGTTTCTAATGTCATAGGCTATCCTCCATTTATAATCTTTTTAATATCTTCAAGCATTTCAGGTGTAAATTCACTGTAAGCTGGCCTCATAAAAGGTTGTGCTGCAACGTGACGTCCACTTCTATGTTTGAATCCAAGTTCAATTAAATGAACCAATCTACTTTTAGTTTTCGATGAAATATAAATAACTTGATTAACTCCTGTTCCAACTTTGGTTTTAACAAATGAATCAGCTAAGTGATTAGTGCTATTTCCTTTTGGAGCATTTGTTTTAATATAAGCTAATATTTCATCAGCTGTATGATTAAGCCTTTCTACAATTTCTTCTTGAACCTCTTTAGTGTATTCATTTACAAGCTCTAAGATCTTTAAAACACTTTTATCTATTGATAGTGGCATCTTCAATTTCCTCCTTCTTGTAATCACTTAAAGATAAATATAATTCGGTAAATTGTCCATTTTGATAAGTTCTATCTACTTTATAGATTTCACCCTTCAATAAAACAAACTTTTCACCAGAATACAAAAAGCATTGTAGGCTTATTTTTATTTCACTTTTCACATTCAAGGCAACGCTTGTTTGATACTCAGTAGCAGTAATAGATTTCATACATCCTATTACTTCTTTTTTAAAATTTATAGTCGGACACCTTATTCCTAAAGCATCCGACTTGTTAACGATGGCAAGGAGATAGAGAGTTACATTGGCAGAATTAGGAAACATTAGGACTCCTCCGAATTAAGAGCAAGTTGGCGGACCAATAGCTCAAAATTAGAAGGTAATTCCTTAACACTTCCATCACTTTTGAAGCCAAAGAATGTCTTTACATATATCAAGATTAATCCTTTAACAAGAGGATTATCGCTACGTACTGTGGATTTATCAACGCCTATCGAAATAAGCAATTGACAACACGATTCAATATGTAGTTTTATCTCGCTATCTGCATATGTCTCCATTGCTGGAATCATTAAAGCCTTCTTGATTTCAATTAAGAAATCGTCATCATTTCTTATGTTCATACACAACGTCCTTTCTTTACATACATTCCGCATCCCTGTTCATTATTCCGTTTTACTTATACTCTTTTCTGTTCATTGTTCCATTTTACTTTTACTCATTTCTTTTCTTTGTACCATTTTACTTGTACTTTCTTTCAGTATTCCTTTTTACTCGTACTCACTTTCAGTATTCCTTCTTACTTTTACTTGCTTTGATTGTTCCTTCGTACTCCTTTCGGGGAAGCCTTGCGGTCAACCCCTAGTCGTTTCCTTGTACCTTTTCTCCACTTTCATTTCATTGTACTTTTTTACTCGCTTTTCTTTCATTGTACTCTTTTACTCAATTTCCTTTCATTGTTCCATCATACTCATACTCTTTTCATTTCATTGTACCTTTTTACTTATACTCATTTCTGTTCATTGTGCTTTCTTACTTAGTTAAGCTTCAGAAAACTCCATCAACCTTTAAACGACCATCTGTTTAACCTACTTTGATGATGTAGATTTAACTTCAGCAGCTTTCTTTTTAATTCTTAAGAAGCCATTGAAACCTACAACATTACCACCAGTGAATACAGATGATTTATAGCAAATGATGCCATCTTTAAATTTGTAATCACTTGATTTAGCAATCTCAACTGCTGAGAATACTGGTACTTCATAATTAGTTAATGCTCCATAAGCTAAGCAATAATCTCCTGCTGAAGTATTTGGATCACTAATTGCCTTACAGTTTGAATTAATGATATAAGGAATACCATCAATAGTTCCTGCCTTGTAATCAATTGTGTGTACCTTTCTTCCTTCAGGAGTTCTTAATTTAGCAAATGCTCTTAAATCATTTTTGTTTAAAATTAAGACTGCTCCACCTTCAACTTCTTCATCACCACCATAAGCAAATACAATGTCATCAAGAGTCGAATCTGTGATTTCAGTAATTTCAAGTGGTTTTGAATCAGCCAAAGCGACTGCCTTATCAGAGAAAATACCTGTAAAAGTATTTGATGTTCCAAGGCCATGTAAGATTTGTTGAGAGATCTTCTTTCTTAAAGAAACATTGATATTCTTTAAAACTTCTGCTTGGTATGGAATTGCAGGTAATTTTTCAAGTTCTTCAGTGATTTCAGTATAAGCTGTAACCTTAACCTTAGTGATAGTGCAATAACCAAATTTAGGTTCAGTTTCATTGTAGGCTTCACCTTCACCAGTAAGGCCTGCTTCACCATGAGATTTTACAAAGCTCTTTGTATAAGTTTCACCACCGACTAAATTAACAACATGTACTTTATCTACTAAAGTTGAAACTTCAGCATAAGGAACTGGTGCTAAGTTATTATCGACATGGTTAGGAAGTAAAATCTCATCACTAGATACAGTGATAGTTCTCTTTTCCTTTAAATCAACACCACGCTTTTCTAGCATTTCTTTATTCATTGAATTTTCCTCCATTTTAAAAGGCTTCATTTCAGTTTTGTTCATAATGTTCATCTTTGATTCAAGCTGTTTTCTTTCTTCTTGAAGTGAGTCACATTCCTTACTCATTGAAGCCAATTTTTCAACATCAGTTTCTTTTTCTGATGCACTTCTAATTTCATTTAATCTTGAGTTAATTTCACTCATTCTTGCCATTAAATTCATCTTTTTAATCCTCCTAATAATTTGTTTTAATATGAATTTTTAATTTTAAGATTTCTGCTTCCTTCTTTGCCTTTTCCATATCCATGGCCTTAAGCTCAGTATCCACCAAAGCTAAGGAGCGACCGACAACTATTGAAGTTTGATCATAAGCAGGTAAATCGACAACACTCACATCATAAAGTCTATCAATACCTGTGATAGTCCTTTTTGGAATGCTGCCACTTCGATCAATCTTCTGAGAGCTAACGGTAAATGCGAAGCTCATTTTATCTAAAAGTCCTGCTCGAACCATCTTATAGATATCCTTGTTAGATTCTGTATCAATGAGTTCTGCTCGAACCTTTAAACCAATTTCATCAACCATAAGCTGTAAAGAATTATTACGTGTTCTTGCAATAATCAAAAACGAATCATTATGGTTATATTTCATAGGGACATCTTTTAAATTGGCATTTGCTAATGCGTTTCTATCGATTGACTCAATAAATCCGTTTTCTTCATCACCAATAAGTGTCTCCTGATTAAACACCATTGCATATCCTTCAAGGACCATTTTGTTATCTTCTGATTCCTTGAACTCGACATCCGCTAGTCTGTTTTCAATTTTCGTTTTGTCCATTTTCATTTCCTCCTTCATTCTCGCCTACTTGGTAAACATTAGCTTTTGAAGCATCGACATAATTTAAAGATTGAAGTCTCTTATCCCCACCTTCAATTGGCTCAAGTCCAAGTAAAGCTCTCGATTCATTTAGACTCATAATTCCTAATCCCATTAATTTTTCAATTGCTCCTACTTTGGTATTCCAAGAAGCGTACTGTAATCTTTCAGAGAAAAAGATAATTTCTTCCCCTCTTTCAAGCTGGTTATTGGTAAGTAAACCCAAAGAAAAAGCCTCGCTAAGTTGAATAGCTAAAGGCTCAATTGTTGACTCATAAAATGAGTTATATTCATTTTCATCATAATTATTTGAAAACACCGCTTTGCTAACACCATAATAATCAAGTATCTTACTTTGAACGAAATCTAGTGTAGTTGATTCAACCACTTTTGGATCAGCTGTTAAAGGTACATATTCAGCTTTTGTATCCATAGGAACAATTGAACTATCACCTTCAGTAGCTTTTAAAATTGCTCTTTGAAATTCATCAAGTTGCTTCATTTTATCTGCTTCTTTTAGCATTCCATTTATCTTCAAGATACCTTTGATTTTAAATGATGTTTGAATTGCAGCATTTACTCCTTGAAGCAAGGCATCATTAGTTTTAACTGTCTTAAGCAATGCTTCATGGTCACCACTAGAATTAGATCCACCAAAAAAATCATTTTTATAATAGAACCTTCTTAAATGAATTACATTCTCAGTAGGTATTTCATAATTACTGCCATCTTCAAAGTAAAACTTGTAAGTATGGCTTCCATCATCGTACTCAATTGGCTCAATGATTATCGGATTAATCGGATACAAGCCTTTGAGTGTTAGATCACTTTTATCGTAAAGCGGATACACAAATGCATTATCATTAAGTAGCAATAACGAGACCACCTTGTACAAAAACTGGTAAGGAGTCATAAGCTCATTAGGTTTCCTTTTAAGGCAAAAGGTAATAGGTCCATTCTTCTCAGTTTGAATTCCATTTTCATCAACTTTAATATATCTACCTCTTAGCTTTGCACATTGTGAAGCTATCCTATCAATACAAATCATGACTACATCACTTTTGAGGACATTATCACCAAAAGGAATAAGTGGAACTTCTATTCCATGAACCATCTTAAAACCTGTAACAGGATTATTAGATTTATTTTTTCTTTTGAATATTCCCACAACTATTCCTCCTAACTTTGCATATTTTCATACTCTTTTATGTATCTATTCAAAACTGCATAAGCGATGATTAATGCAACTGCACCATCTATTCGTTTAAACCTTGAATTAACCTTACTTGGCTGTATGTTTCCATTGATATCTACTTTTGCTTGAGTATTAGCTAAGCACCATTTTAAGACTGGATTATTATCATAAATAACATCCTTATTTTTGATGTCAGCCTCTAGCTGTTTCATTGGTTCTGATAATGTATAAACACCTTGTCTTATCTTCTCTAAAGTAAAGCCAGCTTCTTCCATTTCATCAACCCAATATTGTGAATTCCATGGATCATAACCAACCCACAAAGGTCTTATTTTATAATCTCTAACAAGGTGTAAAAACCATTCTGTGACCTTTGAAAAGTCATTTTTACTTCCTTCAGTTAGTGTTATAAATCCTTTTCTAACCCAGATATCATAAGGAACGCTATCTTCTTCAATTCGCTTCTGTAAAACTTCACTTGGCATAAAGAAATGAGGAAGGACATACTTCTTACCATTTTTAACTACTACAATAACTGCAGCTGTTAAATCGGTTGTCGCAGATAAATCAACACCTGCAACTGCGTAGGTATCTCTTATTTCTTCGATATCAAATTTAGTTTCATTATTAAGCTCATCAAAGGTTAACCAAGTACCTGATTCAAGCTGTTTAATATTGAAATCTTTACATAGCATTGTAAGTCTAGTCGATAAATCATTTTTAGCTTTGTTCATAATATCTTCAAGGTAATGTACTGTCTTTACTTTACCAAGGGATGGATTTGATTTTTGCCATGATGATTTATCTGAATAGATTTCATTTTCACTATCCTGAGTATAAAGCCAAGGAAGCACACGCTCATCAGTAATTTCACTCTTTATCATCTTTCTACAATATTCGAGCTTTTTGTCTAAAAAACCACCGACTACATTACCTTCTGTTGTAATAATGAAAATCAGCGGTTCTTCTTTAGTTGATTGTGATTGTTTAATTGCATCATATACTTTTGAATCAGTCATTTGATGCACCTCATCAATACAGCCAACCTCTATGTTATATCCATCCAAGTTACGTGATTGACCAGATAATTTTTTAATCTTATTTTTGTTTCTTGGTGAATAAATATAGAATATATTTTTCTTGCTTCGATTAGCTTTTGAAAGAGCCTTTGACTGCTCTCTCATATTATTGATTTCTTCAAAAAGGATCGAAGCCTGATCATTTGTGTTCGAAGCACACACAATATCAACTCCACCTTTAGATAAGAAAAATTCAGCAAGGTCAATACCTGCAACAAACGTTGTCTTACCATTCTTTCTAGCAATCAGTAATATAACCTCATTAAATCTTCTTAATCCTGTATCTTTAAACTTAAATCCATAGGCAGTTTGAAGCATTGCTTTTTCCCATAGTTCAAGAATAAAAGGTTGGCCATTGAATGGTGACTTAGTATGTTTACAAAATGTCTCAATGAAATCAATTCTTATTTGTCCAGGCTTTTCATCATAGGTGTATCTAGGATTATCTAAATCTGCTATTAACCTATCTAAGATAACCCTTAGTTCATTTCCTATGATGATATTTCCTTTTTGAATTTCAGAATAATACTCTTTTAAATAATTCATGATTCATCATCTTCTATTACTGGTGGATCAACCTCTTCGTAGTTATTGATTGAATCTTCTTTACCTAAAATTAACAAATCCGATAAGTACGCTCCATCAATTTTCGATTTCCATACTTTACCTTTACTTGCTTTGTGTTCTTTATTTCCCATAATGTCCTCCTATGACAAAGTCCAATTCTTGTTGAGTGCAATAGCCTTCTCGGAATCGGATAGTTTCTTTAAATTTGTTTCACCAATAGCAAGTACTCTGCTATCCTTGCCAGTCCTATCACTTAGTGCAGTTAACATGTTAACGAGTGCCTGCTTAGTCAAGTCAACGCAAGCCACGAAGTTTGCGGATACGTCAAAGCCATTTTGGAGTTCGATCGTCCATAGATTCTTCATACTATAGAATGCCGTTTGTGGGATTATCGTTTTGATAGTGTTTGGAATCCAAAGATACTTTATTGTGCAATCCCTGAAGACATAGCCGTTTCCAGCAAATCTCTCCAAATGATCCGGAAGGTAAACCTCAGTAGCATTTACCGTGTTGAATGAGTTCGCATACATTGTCGTGATTTTGGAATTCACATCAAAACGTATCACCCTAACATTCGCACCCTTGAAGCAGTAATGTCCAAAGTCCGACAACGATGCTGGAAACAGCAAATCCAGTGTTGGTGCCTCTATCCTGCTAAATGCATAGATGTCGAGCATCTCAAGGCCTGATTCTCTTTCGAACGTTATCTTCTTTATCCCGCAGTTGTAGAACGTGTAGGAGCCAATCTTCTTGACATTTTTTCCAATCGTTATCTCACCATCAACCATTTTTCCGTTATAGAGGAAATAGTCACCTACTGATTCAATATAATCAGGAATAACAAGTTTTTTTAAATTCATTGAAATTAAATCTTTCTCTAAAATTTCCATACTTTGAATTTGTGATTGTTGTTCTTCAATCTTTTTCTCATTTTCACTTAAAATATTAATTTCCATTAAGCCATTACTTATTTCAGCTTCAATTGGAATCGTTGAAAACAAATAATCAAATGTATCTCTGGAATAGTTGACTGAATTTGTTGATGAGATAAATGAAATAAGCCACTTACCAGCTATGGAAGTAACATTAGAAGGAATAACAACTTCATTATTTGAAAGCCTCAATAGGACAGTTGATTTAGGATGATAGAATTTTAAATATTGATATCTTCCTTCGATCAAGTTTCCAATTTCACATTTAATTTTAGTGCAATTTCTATCACCTTTTGTTCCAACATGAAGTGGTAAGATAGATTTTGAAGTCATCGTACCATCATTATTTATTTTGCAGTAAATTGTATACATTATCTTTCCTCCACTTTCTTTAAGAACTCATCAAATGAATCATCACCATCATCTTCAGTTCCACCAAGTATGGTATTTAGTGTTTTTATGATATTTGAGTAAATAGAAATTGATTGAAGGTATGCTTTATAGGACAATGTGATTCTTGCATTACCTTTATTTGATAACTGCATGACACCATTTCTTCTTATTCCATTTTCAAGTGAGTCAAGTTCAATTTTTAAAAAAGCAGCTTTCTTTAAAAGCTCATCAACTAGATTAACCTTTGCTTCATCTGCATTTGCAAATAAACTTTTTAATCTTTCGTATTCTTTTATTGCTAACTCTTTCTTATCCATTTAGTATTCATCCTTTCTTCGAACGTTTGGCCTGTGTTGGCTTTTTATTACTTCTTCGAACAATTAACCAACAAGGACTAAAAAAGCCAACGTGGCCGTTTGTGAGGCTTTTGTTGGCAATCGTTTTTATTTATCTTCATCCATAATTGGAATTACATTAATAATTTTATCTTGTTCCTCTTTAGAAATTCCCATGCTTTCAAGGGCTTCTCTTGTTCCACAAGTAGGACATATCGGTGTAACATTATCCTTCCTTGAAATTGCTGGATGCCCTTTATAAGTCTTTTCACACAAAGGACAAGTTTTAATCAAGTTCTCTCTAGTTTCCATTTTTAAATACCTCCACTCCTACACTATAAATAAATGCTTCCATTAAAATTTCAATATCAAAACCAAAGTCGTTATAACCTTTAAGGCAAGTATCAAAATAATAATTGGTTGGACATCCAAGCTTTCTATCTTCATGCATGATGTAGATAATTCCTTCGACGTTGGCCTGTGTGCCGCTTTTATCTTTGAGTGGCACATTTACTCGCTTTCGATAATAAAACGCAGGGTAGCCCTCGTAAACGTCGAGTCTTGCCAAGTCACGCTCGCTTACCTCCCATACTCCTAAAGGAACTTGATGCCCTTTTGCTTTCTCAATAGTAAGGTATGAACCTGTTTTACTTCCTTTAAACATTAATCGGTAGCCATCGAGAACTGATGTTCCTACTACCACTGCATCAGGGCATCTCTTTTTCATTTGTTCAACATTAAGGTTTGAACCATAAGCTAAGTAATACATTTTTCCCATTGTTTTGACCTCCTAGATTGCAGCTTGATGAGCAGGTCTTAACCCACTTCTGAAGCTTGCATCTCCTCTTAAATTTTTCGTTAATATTTCTCTTGCTGTTTTGAATTCCTCGCCAATGAAGCCTAGTCTTAATAACCAAGTTCTCATTGCGTATTTAGGGTTTTCATTTTGTTGAGGTTTTGATGAAGCTCCGCTTACCTCTTTTGCCATTTGGCTTAAGGCTAAGCAGAATTGAATGTAGCTTTTTAATTGTCCTGCGTGAAGTCCATTTTGTTTTCCATCTTTTGGACTCTTGAATTCAAAGCATCTAAATTCAATTGTTCCTTTTGTGAATGTTGCATGGAAGTTTAGGATGTGGTAGCGGCTGCTATTGTAATGCATTGTTCTTCCTGAGTCGCAATTTTGACTTTCGTACCAAACATCTGCAAATTGGCTCATTGTTTGAGGTTTCTTTTTGTTGACTGCTTTTAAGAATCTAGGGTCTACTGTTTGGCAGTATCTATCAATTCTAAAATTGTCAATTCCTAAGGCTTCAATAATTAAGCTTTCGTGTGAAGCCATAATGTTTGTTAGGTTTCTTAAGGTTTTAGGTGTGTGTCCGTTAGCACCTACATGGATGTGAACTCCGCATCCTCTTGAAGCATCGCTTTTTGCTCCAGCTTTTCTTAATGTTCTAACAATCTCTTGTAAGTCCTCAATGTCATCGTAGGTTAAGATTGGTGTAACCATTTCGCATTTTTCACTATCAGGTCCTGCAATTGATACATCCTTTTGGAACTTCCAAACTCTATCTTTTCTATCCTTGCAAGCACAAGCATCGTAACCATAATCTCTTGCTGCGTACCATGGTCTTGTTCCAAAGTATGCTGCGACCACCTTTGCTGCATCCATTCTTGTGATGTTGTTCATTTCAATTTCAACACCGATTGTTTGCTTCTTCATTTCTTCAATTTGCTTTTCAATTTTTTCTTTCATCTTCGTGTCCTCCTTGAAGGTTGTTTCTTCCCTTCGTCGTGTATATATATCACTCTAAACGGACACTATAGCAAGTTAATTGTGTATCTTTTTTTAACTATTTTTTTGAGGATTTTATCACCTAAAAAGGAGCCTTTTATTTAGCTCCTTCAAGTAACTTTTCCATAGCTTCTTGGCATTCTTTTTCACCCTTAGCCAAGGTTTCCATATTTGTTAAATCCGCTAATACAATAACCCCAAGTCCATTAACTCCAATCTTGTATCTTCCATCAGTTTTTTGGCTTAACTCGTTATAAAGTTTTGTTGTTTTCTTCTTAAGGTTATTTAAGATTTTGTTTAATTTTTGTAATGACATTTTTGTTCCTCCTTGGAAAGGTTCTTTTTCCCTTTCCTTGTGTATATATATCACTCTAAGAAGAACTTATATCAAGTTAATTATGATACTTTTTTATATCTCTTTTCCGTCTTTTCCGATGAACTGAATTTCTTGAATTGTACCATTGTGAAACAATCCAATAGCATAATCGACAGCTTCTTTTTCTGACATTCCAACTGAGCTAACATAATAATCTACAAGGTGATTCATTCCTCTTAGACCTGTTCTATTTTTTTCACACATCTCAAATAAAGGAATTCTCTCATCAGGTAAAACTTCAAATTCATCAACTTCAGGTATCAAAGCACATCCACCCCAAGTTCCATGAATTTGATTTGCATCATCAATTAAGATTACTTTACCAACTTTACCTGAATAATCAGGCTCACTTTTCATATTTTTTATTTTGATATAACATCCAGCTTTTAATTCGGCCATGTTTACATCCTCCTTATTCGTGTTATATTAATCACTCTAAAAGCAATAAATATCAACTTGAAAGTAAAATAAAAGAGCAGCTTTTTACACTACTCTTCACATAATCCAAGACATACTTTGATTATTATTCAGTTTTTCAAAATTTCAGAATTTCAAAAATTCTGGGCCACGCATATCTGAGGTGGGGCCGAACGGTACTTTAGCAACTGCTCGATTTTTTGACTGGGGGGATTAATCTTGTACTTCTTTTTCAAAGACAACTACACATGCACCAAGCCAGTCGCTAAAATCATATTTAACAAGACGCCACCCATCTTTAGAACGTTGTTCTAAAAGTTCCTGCAATTTATTTGTTAAATTTTTCTTGCTAAGACCATAAGAAATAGTATCTGTTTGATATTTATATTTCATGTTTTCACCAACTTTCTTTTTGAAAATTATACCATGAAATCTACTTTTTTACCATATTACCATCTTCATCAAACTTATATTCTTTTTTATCTGTAAAGCGTTCGTGTTCCTTGTTGTGACATTCTTTACAAAGCAATAAAAGATTATTTTGGTTGATACTGATTTCAGGATTATTTACATTTTCAGGAGTCAAGTGAATGATGTGGTGCACTTCAGTACCAACATCACCACACTTTTCACATCTTCCACCAGCTGAAGCTATCTTCATAGCTCTAGCAATTTTCCAATTATCACTTTTGTAGAACTTCCTTATTTTATCGTACTCGCTTGGCATATTTTTGTATGAAATAGGCTTTTAAAATATAAGCCTTATTCGTTCTTTCCCAAGGAACACGAATATCACTTCTTCCAACATGACCATATTTAGCTAAATCATAATAGCTTATATCATCATTTAAAATTTCAGTTCTGATTGCTTTTGGTGTGAAGTTAAAGAATTTAAGTACAGCTTCTTTGATTTGGTCATTGGTATATTTGCTTGTTCCAAAGGTTTCAATGTTAACCGCTACTGGTTTAGCTACACCAATTGCATAAGCAACTTGAACTTCACATTTTCTTGCAAGCCCAGCAGCAACTACATTCTTTGCAACATACCTAGCATAGTATGCAGCACATCTATCAACCTTCGTTGGATCTTTACCAGAAAAAGCTCCACCACCATGTCTGCCTACTCCACCATAAGTATCACAGATAATTTTTCTTCCAGTTAAGCCTGAATCAGCATAAGCTCCACCTTTTACAAATTCACCTGTAGGATTAATCAAGACTTTTGTTTCTCCTGTAATTAACCAGCTAGGAATGACCTTCTTTAAACATTCTTCTATGATAAAGGAAGTGTAAAATTCTCTATCAACATTTGGCTGCGTTTGTTGAGAAACTATAATAGTTATTACTTTTACTGGATTATCATCTTCATCATAAGCAATTGATACTTGGCATTTACCATCCTTACCAAATAATTCAGGAATTTCCTTTGTTAATTCATCCATTTTAATTGCTATTTTTCTAGCTATAACTATTGGAAGAGGCATAAGCTCTTTTGATTCAGAAGTTGCAAAGCCATACATAATTCCTTGATCACCAGCTCCGTCCTTATCTACACCTAAAGCAATATCAGGACTTTGTTTTGAAATTTCAATAATAAATTCAAAATTATCAAGATTTTCATATCCTAAATCTTTAAGAACTGACAAAGCAACGTTCTTATAAGAAATATTAGCATTTGTAGTGACTTCACCAGCTAAAACAATTAGATTATTTTTAATTAATGTTTCAACTGCAACTCTACTATTTTTATCTTGAGCCAAACACTCATCTAAAATACGATCACTAATCTGATCAGCTATTTTATCAGGATGTCCCCTAAATACGCATTCGCTTGTAATTATTTTCATAATTTCCTCCATTTTTTACTTAAATTTTCAAATTTTAATACATTTAAATTGTTTCAAAATCGATGTGATAATCAGGGATATCTTTAAGAGCTATAGTTTCACCATTTCTTAAAAGGTAGCAGTTATCGTAACTTTGAACGAATCTTAAGTATCTCTTAACTATCACATCGACATATTTTTCATCTAATTCCATAAGCATTGCACTTCTATCAATTTGTTCAGAAGTTATCATTGTTGAACCTGAACCACCAAATAGGTCAAGGACTAATTCACCTTTTTTACTAGAGTTCTTAATTGCTCTACCAACAAGTTCAAGTGGCTTCATTGTTGGATGTAAATCATTAACCTTCGGTTTGTTGTATTCCCAAATTGTATCTTGTGAACGGTCATCGATAAAATAATGACCAGCTCCTTCTTTCCATCCATAGAGGATCGGCTCATGACGCCAATGATAATCTTGACGACCAAGAACTAAAGAATTTTTAACCCATATCAAACATTCAGCTAATTTGAAACCTGCATTAATAAAAGCAGTTCTAAAATTCAAACCTTCAGTATCAGCATGGCAACAATAGATAGCTCCCCCGTTTTTACAATGAAGTGCCATGTTATCAAATGCCTTTTGTAAGAATTCTTTAAAATCAGCATCTGATTGTTTATCGTTTTGAATTTTCATTTTTGAACCATTGTCATCAACTCCACCTTCATAATCAACGTTATAAGGAGGATCAGTGAAAACCATATCTGCTAACTTTCCATCAGTTAATTTATCAACATCTTCTTTGATTGTTGAATCACCACACATTAATCTGTGTTTACCTAAGATAAAAACATCACCCTTTTTAGAATAGGGATTAACAGGTAATTCTTCCTCTTCATCAAATTCATCTTCAAGTACATCTCTTTCAAGTGAGTTTTCTAAATCTTCAAATCCAAATTGAAGCATGTCCATATCAATTTGCTTTAATTCTTCAGCAAGTTTATCCATATTCCATTCAGCTAATTCACTAACCTTGTTATCAGCTAAACGAAATGCTTTTATTTGTTCTTCATTTAAATCATCAGCTACAATACAAGGAACTTCAGTCATTCCTAATTTCTTACTTGCTTTAACTCTTGTGTGGCCACATACGACCACATTGTTTTTATCAATGATGATTGGAACCTTAAATCCAAATGAATTAATTGAAGCAGCAACAGCATCTACTGCTCCATCGTTGTTTCTAGGATTATTTTCATAAAGTACTAAATCATCAATATTCATCTGAATCAAATTCAGCTTGTTGTTTATTTTGTTCATTTTCCCAGACCTCCTTAGCTTGTTCTAATTTCTTTTCAGCGAGCATTATTTCTTCATATCGCTCACTAAACTCTTTACCGAATTTCTTAGTTAACAAATAAACAATAGATTTATAATCTGGTGGAACTTGCTTTTTAGTTCTATGGATTTTCCTCTTTTGTTTTTCACCTTTACCAGCATCTTCAATAAATTGTTCTTCTTCAACAATTTCAAAGCCTAATGCTTTTTTAACCATTGCATTTACTAACTTATTTTTTAAATCCAGTTTTGCATCATCCATCATCTTTTGTAGTTCAGGATGTTTCTTCTTTAAATTTGAGAAGCAAACTTCAGTGATACCAAGATATTCACACATTTCTCTTTGAGTTACTAAATTTGAAGCACACTCTTTGATGAAAGCTAACACTTTATTTAGTTCACCATTTTGTTCCCAAGTTTCATAAATATCTTTGCGTTTCATTGAAATCACCTTCTTCCTTCTAAGCACGAAAAAAGGCCAGCAGATATTATTCTGTTGACCTCTATTTCTATAGCTTTTGCCTATTATAATTATAGCACACTTTAAGAAAGGCACAATGTGACAGAGAGTGACATTGAGTGACAGAGCGTGTCAACATTTTAATTATTATTAGATTTCATCGTTTTTGTGTATAAATTTGAGGAAGACATCCTAAGACCACCATGTCTTTTCCACAAGACTTCACTAAAAGACAGTTGTCTAAGACCTTTTAGACACGAAGAATCTGGCGGTATTTTCCATAAGACTGCAAGAATCTGGCCAATATTTGCAAAGTCTTGTTGTCTTATTCAAAGTCTCGGCATGTCTCACTCAAAAATCTAAGAGGAAGACAAGCACGTCTTTTGAAGTCTTATACACAATACTTTTAAGAAAGACCAGTGTATAGACATCAATTATTTTCTATATTATGGCTATCTAGTTTCAATAATTCTAAAGCTGTATCATGCCATCTAATAGCGGTTCTTTTTGAAACAAATATTGCTGAGGCAATTACATCCCAATTTTCACCTTCGATATAGCGTTTAACAAGAATAGTTTTAAAATCCTCATTTTCTAATTCTTCAATTATTAATAGTGCTTGGCTTTTAATATTTTTGAGCTTTTCTTCTAAGGTTTTAATTTTCTCATCAATTTCAATTTTCTTATAAATCCATTTAACGAAAGGTGCATCTGTATTTCTATTCGGATTAGATCCTATCTTTTCACCATAAGAAGGTCCTGGAATTGAAAGACTCATTCTGTCATATTCTTCTGAACGTAACTTCATACAATAAATTTTGTGTTCAAGTTTTTTTATCTGCATCAAATATTCTTTAGCATCCATATCAACTGGCCTCCTTAAATTTATTTAACTGATTAATTTCAATTGAAATGCCTGTAGGTTCATCTGACCAAACCTTCTCAACGAACTCGCATACCACTTGAGCATCATCGTTCCAGAAATTAAGCTCAGTCATACAATCCTTTAGCATCTTCTCTAAATTATCGGTATCAGGTTTTGTTACTCGCCATTCAAAATGCTTATGCCTTGATCCTTTTGGAAAGTACCAGCTGACTTTTAATTCAAGAGGTCCATCTAAAGGAGCATCAGGTTTAAATGGGCTTAAGTGTTTAATTATTTCATCTTTTGCCTTTTTTACATTTTCAGGTGTATACACGTAAGGCTTACCATGTATGATACCTATCTTTTTCATTTGAGCCGTCGTTGTTGGCGGATCTAGTAGTAAAAACATTTTCATGTTGTCCCACCTTCTTTTTTTCTTTTTTCTCTCCGCTTAGTTTGAGTTTGGAAGAAGAGTTACACATGGCACTGGCAATTTTAAAGCCAGTGTTATGTGCTCTTCTTTCAAACGTCTCTGTCCTTATTTTTTTGTTCATTTTTCCTTGTGACATTTGTTACATATATATATAAGCGGATGTCCCAGTGTCCCAGAAGGCTATTTCACCTCCTCAATTTTGACACGTTTTATAACTCCATCTTCGATAATAAAATCGTCAGGAATTTCCTTTACAGCTCTATAAATCCATTTGCGTTTTGATTGAACCTTATCCTTATCTTCAGCTAAATATTCAGCAACATCCATCACTTTACATTCGTTTTGGCCCATTGCTACGATATTAAAAGCATCTTCAATAATGTCCAATTTCTCATCGCTTGTTTTTACAGCACCATCTTTATATTGTTTTAAATTAGCCCTAGGATCACCTCGAGATAACATCTTCTTTACTGCATCGGTATGATCTATCGAATGAAGCGGATATTTAAACCAAATATTCCTCGTTGGCGGTTCAGCAAAATCACGAGTAACAAACTGCATACGCCAAGCAGAATCGGTATATGAATCACATATTTCAGGCTTTTGTTCTTCTGGTATTTCTACTTCAATAAGGTCAACAATAGCGTCAGGATCACGAGCAAACACACCAGAACCTGAGGCTCTATCTTGAGCTGACTTTCCTCCTTGAGCACCTTTACTATGGTGATGTGCATAAATTACACTTGCTCCAGTTTCATCCGCTATTCGGTCAAACTGATTACAAAAGTATCCCATTTCTGAGGCATTGTTTTCATCACCAGTAATAACCTTATAAATCGGATCTATGATAATGCAGTCAAATTCCTTACCTTTAGTCCTTCTTACAAGTTTTGGTACTAATTTATCAAGAGGCATAGCATGTCCACGTAAATTCCAAACAGACAAAGCACCTTTAGTAGGATTTTTAATTCCTAAAGCATCATAAATCTTAAAAATTCTATCAAAGCATGAAGGTCTATCAATTTCCAAATTTACATATAAAACATTGCTTTTCTGGCATTTAAAATTTAAGAAATCTAAGCCTTCTGATATAGCTATAGCAAGCTCAATAAGCAAAAATGATTTACCTGATTTTGAAGCACCAGAAATAATCATTTTATGACCTTTACGAAGTAAACCACCAATCAATTCAGGTGCTAAAGGTGGCCTATCATTAATCAAATCAGCAGGATATTCAATGCCAGCAAGCTCATCTTCTTCACCCTCTAAATAATCAAGCCAATCATTCCAAGAAGTACGACCAATATTAGTAGCCAGTAATGTTTGCTCTTTCCCATTTCTAGTCACTCCTGGCATTCTTGAAAGGCGTGAAGGATTTTTATTTTGCTTATCAATTTTTAGTCCATGAGATTCTAAAAAGCCATATAAAGTTTCGACTCTTTTCCTGTATTCAATTAAATCAGGAGCATCAACATGAACTATGGCATGAAGAGATTTACCACCACTATAAACTAAGCAAGCGATAGGAAGTTCGAACTTCTTATAAGCAGCTTCTTGTTCTTCTAGTGAACATTCATCACATTCAACTAAGGCATAATTAAACCTAGTGACGTTTTCGTTTTTAACTCCACCATCAACAGGATTAAATCTAATCCAAGCACCACATTCTTCTTTCCAATCACCTAAAACAGCACCAATATCATCAGGATGCTTTTTCAAAAGTTCAATTAGTTCGCCAGCGGTTCTATCATAAACCCCTTTTGAAGGATAGTATTTAGTACCATCACTCCAAACATCATCAGTTACATAACCAACAAAATCACTAGGATCAAATAATGTTTCTAAGTACTTTATCAGCTGTTCTGAAGGTTTAAGTTCATTCTTTTTAGGGCTATCTAACCCATCATATTCAATTTCATCATTCCAATCTAAGCACATATTCTTACCATTAAAATGAGGAGATAAATACCCATTATCTTTAGCAAGTTGAATAATAGTAGCTCCAGTAATTGGTGTTGATGAACCATTAAAAGACTGCCATTTCCTTTCACATTCCCCATCTCTATATCTTGAATCAGCACGTGACCAATTGTCCCACACATTACAAGAAAAGCCCTCATCCTTGAGAGCCATTCCAACCTGTATCCAAGTTGTGTAATCTAAGGATGAAGGGTTTAAATAATTAAGTGCATCTAAAATATTTTGTTTATCCATGAAAATCCTCCTATGGTTGATAAGATTTAGGATCTATTCCTCTTGGTAAATACCAGTTATTATTTGAAATTCTAGTAATCATCTTACTTGCAGCTTCAAAGGTCCATAGTCCAACATGAAGGAATCCATATCTTTCTAAAAATCTTATTTGTTTTGGCGTAGCTAATCCTTCAATTTGTCTATTTTTAAGTTTTTCAATTAATAAACTAGCCATTCCAGCACAAGTTACGCTTTCAGGATAAATACCATGCTTTTCTAAATATTCTAATTGTTTATCAGAAGCAGGAGCCATTTCCCAAGTAAATGTAGGTTCATAATCCGCTAAATCGTCAGCAGCAATTGAAAAAGCATATTGAATAGGGTCCACTAGCTTTTGTTTCTTTTTACGCATTGATTCAAGTTCACGAGCAAGTGCCTCTTCTCTTTCTTTTACAATTTCTGATTCGGACTCAGTTTCAGCTTCGATTAAATCAATACCAGATTCTTTATCTTGCATTTTCTTATCGATTCTAGCCGCCACTTCTTCATCTTTTGCAATTAAAGCAGAAGGCTTACAAAGGTCATGGCGTTCAGTCATCCATAGAAAATCTAAAAGTAATAATTCTTTTTTACCTGTTTCTGGACTAAGCCTCATACCTCGTCCTACCATTTGTTGATATAAGGAACGAACACGAGTAGGCCTTAAAACAATAACGCAATCAACCGCTGGACAATCCCAACCTTCTGTTAAAAGCATTGAATTACATAAAACGTCATATTCACCTTTTTCAAAGTCTTCTAATACTTCTTTCCTGTCATTACTCTTCCCATTTACTTCAGCTGCTCTTAAGCCATGCAAATTAAGTAATTCACAGAATTTTTGTGAAGTTTTAACTAAAGGTAAGAAAACAACTGTCTTTCTACCCTTACAATAATTAAGCATTTCTAAAACGATTTGATTTAAATAAGGTTCAAGTGCATCACCAATTTCACCCACTGCATAATCACCATTTGATAAGCCAACATTAGAAATATTTAATTCAAGTGGAATCATCTGAGCTTTTATAGGACTAAGATACCCATCCTTTATTGCTTGTCTCATTGTGTATTCATAAGCCTTACACTCAAAGAACTGACCTAAATTTCTTTGATCAGCTCTATCAGGCGTCGCTGTTACTCCTAGTACTTTAGCACTATCAAAATGTTGTAAAACTCTTTGATAAGAATCTGACATTGCATGATGGGCTTCATCAATGACAATTGTTTTAAAATAATCTTTAGGAAACTTGTTTAATCTACTGACTTGTGAAAGAGATTGAACTGAGGCAACTGTTACAGGGAATATTGAATTTAGTGATGAAGACTCAGCCTTTTCTAAAGCCGAGTCAACGCAATTATTTCTTTTCAACTTATCCGCTGCCTGTTCTAACAATTCACCACGATGAGCAATAATTAAAGCTCTTGAACCATCACTAATTTGATCTTTTATTACTTGAGAAAAACACACAGTCTTTCCTGTACCTGTTGGAAGAACCAATAAAACATTCTTTCTTCCATCGTCCCATTCCTTATGAATAGCCTTAACTGCTTCTTGTTGATATGGTCTTAACATCAGGCATCACCTCTTTAAAATGGGAGATCCTTGTCATCAATATCAACAGAGAAATACTTAGGATCATAATCGATGAACTTATCTAAATCATTTATTACCTTTTCTTCACCAGCTTGATTGGTATATTTTCTTTGTTTGAAGTGAGCACGACCAACAGAGCCAATAACCTTATTCCAATTCATAACAAGTTTTTCGCCATGCTTCTTTTGACCGATAGATCTAAAAAATGCTGATATCTTCCATTCAACTGAACGATAAAGTAATAAATCAAATTTGATACTTGCTACACCATCTGCAGTATCTACTTGAACGGTTATAGTAGCTTTATTACAGGCAGGTATCTTTTGACCTCCTGGAAAGCGACCTCTTTCAAAGTTAGTAACTACATAGTTGTAGTCACCTTCTTCAAGTAATATAAATTCTTGACCATCAGATTCGATTGAATCATTCCAGTCCATTAAATTTTGATCTACTGGCATAATTATTTGGCCTCCTTATTTGCATTAATCATTTCTACAATTTTCTTAAAATTAGGAACAACCCAACGAGATAAGAAATCATCAGGATATTCATCAATTGATTTAACTTCTGGATAATGACCTCTTGAAGCAACCACTTTAACAACATCCTCAACACTTACTTTTGCTTCAGTAATCATTCCATTGATTTTACTTACTAGTAATCTTTCTTTTGGTTCTTCTTTTACCGCTTCAACAACAGGATTTGTTGGCCCAACGTCGTCGAATAAATGTGAAATCGAAGAATAATCCAAATCTAACTCTTCAGGCAAATTAAAGCGGTTTTTAGCGTCCCAACAAGGATTATGAGTTGTGTACATTACTCGTTTACCACCACTTGCTTTTTTAGAATTATTTTCAGTTGTTATTACGAAAGTTTTATAGTTACAGAATAAGAGCATATCGCACCATTCTTTTATTAAAGGTGCTACTTGTTTAGATAGTTTCATTTCCCATCTATCGAATTGTCCTTGTTCTTCTGGTAATTCATATTTACGAGGTTTTCCATGAGCAATGATTACTGGATTAATTCCAACATCAATTAAACTATTTAGTAAAATTAGAAAATTACCATATTCCTCACCAACATATGTGTAACCTTTACCAAAACCAAAATCTTCAATATTGGCCTTTCTATATTTATTACAAATGAAATCAATACACATACTTTCTGCCCAGTCTGCTGTATCAATAACTAAAGTTTTACAAACCTCAGGTTGAGCTATAACTTCCTTAACTGTGTTTAGTAATTCGTCCCAATTTTTTATTTTGATACGACGAACATTAAGCCTTGTTGTTCCACCTTCAGTATCTAAAAATAGTGGATTTGGCATCTTTGATGCTAAGGAAGATTTACCAACTCCCTCAGCACCATAAATACAAATTTTTAATGGTGTCTTTTCAACACCTGTAACAATATTCAACATTATTTTTCTTCCTCCTTAGTTACATTAATTTCTTCTCTTGGATCATTATCAGGAACTAATGAAATAGCTCCTTCTTGCATTTCTAAATAAGATGTAATCTTATTCTTTTCCTTACCAAGTCTTTTATTTAACTCGGTAATTCCTGCCAACTTTTTATTAGCATAAGGATCAACACCAACTTCTTCACAAACCTTAATAACTGCAGCTTCATTAATTATCTTTCTTGAGCCTTTACCTCTAACAAGTTTTAAACCTGACCATTTATGACCATTAAGAGCTTTTTTAAGTGCAAAATCCTTTAAATCAGTACAATATTGAATAATCAAATCCAAATTAGGTAGTAGCTTTTCTATTTCTTCATCAGTTAATTTTTCTTTTGAAGTATCTATTTGATTTAATAATTCTGACCTTTTATTGCATAAGGCTGCACCAGCACAATATTTACAATAATCTCCTGGATGAGCTTCAGGATTAGGTTCTTTTGTTTTAGCTACTGCTGGAATTAAAATGTCTTTTTCAAAATTTAATAATTCTTCAAGAGACATCTCGAATTCATTAGTGTTATTAATAACTGGCTGATAAATACAAAGCCTTATCTTATTAACCTCAGGATAAATATCCTTGAACGTTTTGTAAAAATATAAAGCATACAACCCAAGCTGTGGATTAAATAAATTCATTTGGAAATCGTAAGCATAAACAGGCCCTCTTCCAGTTTTTAAATCAACTACGGTTAAGGTATCACCTGCAACGATTCCACAATCCAAAGTTCCACCAGCATCAGAATCAAAATCCATATCTAGGTGTTGTTCTACAACTACAAATGGATCACGTCCGATTCTTTTCTTTTCAAATTCATAAATGTTAACGACATAATCAGCATAACCATTAGCAATAGACATCATTTCATCATCAAACATGGTTGATTCTTTAATAATGTCATCAATTGTTCTGGTATCTTCATAATCAGTTAATTTTAAGGACTTACATATAAGAGCCGCTCCTATGTTATGGCATTCAGTTCCATAAATAGCTCTTTCATTTGGTTCATCAGTTCCTACTTCATTGAATTTGAGAGATAAGTAGCATTGAAGCCAAGTTTTACTTTTACTAGGTGAGTATTTGCTATGACCTGTTGGTGCTGGCATTTTGATTACCTCCCTTTTCAAAAATTTCAATTCCTGTTACAGAATCGCTAGGAGCAATGATCAAGACTTTTCTTTTACTATTAAATAATTTGTTAAATAGCTTTTTAGGAATAGACTCAGTCACGCTCTCAAGCACATTAGTGTTTCCACCAGATTGTTCCGCTACATTAATGCGGATGTTATGATTTTTTGTTCTCATAAATTGCCTCAAACTTTCTAGAAGGCTTATGTACTTTATCCTTCTGGGTCTAAGGCCGAACAACCAATAAAAAGTTAGGGTTAGCAAAATTTTTCTTTGATCTTTTTCTCTAAAGTTTTTACTCGCTCCGATACAGTACCTTTTGTTAAGCCAAGCATCTTACACATTTCACATTGTTTATATCCTTTAACAAATATAAGGTCATATGTTTGTTGCATTGTTTCAGGTAATGTAGCTACAAAATCCCTAACTTCTACTATTTTTTCTTCTAACCAATTATCGCTATCAGCTTCTTTGGCTATTTGATATTGCAAGCGTGATTTATCCGAATCTTCATCACCATTTGAGCCAAAGAAATCCAAACTTAAAATTCTTTCTGGATGATTGTATGGATTTAACTCCTGTGGTTGTTCAGGATGGTCCTTAGCCCATTGCTTTTTGTTTCCAATTCGTTTCTTTCTGTTTTTTTCATCTTCACAATTGATGTATTTAAGGTTTGACCTTACTTCTGCATCGTCACATAAATGAAGCTTTTTGATTGTTACATCAGTGATAGTTTCATCGATTACTACCGCACTACCTCCTGATGCATAAATTGTTGTTGACTTACCTGGCTCAATGATTACCTTGTCTCCGTTATCAAAATGATAAGTGTAAGTTTGCCTTTGGTTACTTGATGTTTTACGTGTTTTCAAAATAAAAATCCTCCGAATGTAAATTTCTTTACGAAACGGAGGTTAATTACCTGCTTATGGCCAACATGGATTTAGGACGCACTAAAAGAATGGTGTCAAAAACACTCCATTTCGTTTATGTGCAGTCCACTCCCACAGCTTTCTGCATTTAGCTATTCATTTTTATGATTACTTGTTATGTGGGCCTGCAGTGATCAGCTGCAATAGCAAGAATTCAAAAGTCAAGAATATAAGTGACAAGAAAAAAGATAAATAAAATTACTATGGTTTTATTCATATAAGATATTAAACGCTAATAACTTACACTCTTTTTTTCCTACTTTAATTTTACCTTAATGTGTATATGTCTTGAATAATGAAGAAATTTAATATTTATTGCCTTATACAATAAAAAAATGTAAAGATAAACAATAGATATTGACACAATTATGGCAACAGTTTACAATATAAATATAAAGTTTACAAAATAACAACAATAGTTGACGGAGGACGTTTTATGATAAATTTAGACCAAGCAAAAGAAAATATTGGTAAAGTTATAAAGATAGCATTAGATAGTAAAAATATGTCTCAAACTGAGCTTGCAAAAAAAGTTGGATGTGATAAAACAGCAATTTCACATTATGTAAGTGGTGAAAGAGTACCTAAAATGGATGTTTTAATTTCTATTTGCAGTGTATTAGAAATTGACCTTAATAGTTTTTTTAATGGTGATTTTTCAAAAGCAAACAATATAGAAAATATACCAACAAATGAAAATGACATTCTATATGCAATTGCGGTTTTAATTAAAGCTAAAGTTTTAAATTACGATGAACAAAGTGGCCAATGGTGGTTTAGTAGTCAATATAATTCGATTCATCAATTTGCAGAAGATATTTTAAGATTTATTAATTCAAAGTATAGTAAATTGGACGAAGTCTTATTAGATCTAATTAAAACTTATACAAGAGCTCTAATTGAAGAAAAATTTGCAAGTTCCACAGATGGAGATTTACCTTTCTAAAATTTAAAATAACGACCTATCTCGATTGAGTTAAGTCGTTTTTTCTTATTTTGTTTTTCTTCTGACATAAGGCTTCGAAGTCAGTTCTTCTTTTTCCTGCTTCAAAGCCTAAGGAGGAAAAAACTTATGACATTAAAAGAATGCTTGATTTCGTATGTTCAAGCAAAAAAGGCTTACCTTAAGGAGTCAACATACGTAAGATATTCAAATCTTATTCAAAATCATTTAGATGAAGATAAAGGAAAAATCCCCATATCTGATTTAACAAATAAAATTATTCAAGAATATTGCGATTCTTTACTACAAAATAAAGTTTCCACAACAGTTATTCATGAAATGGTTTTGCTTATTAAGCTTTCATTAAAACGTGATGCAAAAATAAATAGTTACCAGCCTTTGTTTATTGATTTAGATTTACCTGCCACTAGTAAGAAAAAGAAAGTGGCAATTTTAAGTAGAACTGATCAAAAATCCATTATGAATTATATTCTTAGTAACGATAATCAAAAGTATTGTGGGATTATCCTTTCGTTAATGACAGGTTTACGTATTGGTGAGTTATGTGCTCTTAAATGGTCTGATATCGACCTAAAAAAGCGAATTATCGTTGTTAATAAAACTCTACAAAGAATATGTGAAAAAGGGAAAAAATCCAAAATAACAATAACTACACCTAAAACAAGCAATAGTCTTAGAGAAATACCTATATCAAATACGCTATATGATTTTCTAATTAAATTAAAACCAGCAAAGCGAGATATTTATTTCTTAACTTCTACTTCTGTTCCTACCGAACCAAGAAATTACAGAAAAATTTATTTAACACTTTTGAAAAAATTAAAAATAAATAAAACATCTTTTCATGCATTAAGACATACTTTTGCTACAAGGCTTATTGAAAACAAAGTTGATATTAAAACTGTATCGGAACTATTAGGACATGCATCAGTAAATATAACCATTTCCATATATGTACATAGTGAATTTAATACTAAGAGAAAAGCTGTTAAAACCTTAGATAACTTAATCCTCAAATAAAAACAATAAGGTACCAAAATTAAGGTTCAAAGGATTTGAAGAAGATTGGATAGAAGTAAATTTTTATAATCATTTTACTTATTTTAGTACAAATTCATTAAGCTGGGACGAATTAAACTATAATTCTGGTGATTATCTTAATTTGCATTATGGCATAATCCATTCAAACAATTCAAACTTAATTCTAAGTAGTTCATTACCTTTCATTAATCATGATAAACTGCCGAAAAGA